>CALMKY010000514.1 GCA_937867195.1 uncultured Saprospiraceae bacterium
TCAGTATATTAAGTGATGTAGTTGCAGGCCTTCTGGATAACGGGATGGCTGTCTATGAAATGGGCCAGGTGTCGGTCGCCATGGAAAAAGCAGTCTGTTCGTATCTGTCTAAATTCATAGGGTGGGATGAAAATAGAAGCAATGGATTCTTTACATCCGGAGGTACGCTTGCAAATCTTACAGCTTTATTAACTGCAAGGCAGCATTTTTCAAATGGAAAATATTGGAATCATGGTCATGAGAATATACATTATGCAGTCATGGTTTCCGGTGAGGCGCATTATTGCATAGACCGGGCCGTTAAAATCATGGGACTCGGAAAACAAGGCATCATCACCGTTCCGGTCAACGGACATCATCAAATCGATATCCAGACCATTGAGCAATCGTATCGTGAGGCAATTGAAGACGGTAAACAGGTTTTTGCTTTCGTGGCAAATCTGGGCAGTACTTCGGTAGGGGCCTATGATTCAATAGCTCCCATTGCTGCATTCTGCAAAAGAAATAATATTTGGCTGCATGGAGATGGTGCGCACGGAGGGCTGGTCTTTTTAAGTGAAAAATACAAACATTTGGTCCAGGCCATCGATCAGGTGGATTCATTGACGTTGGATTTTCATAAATTATTGCAGACCTCTATATTGTGTACCTGCCTGCTTTATAAAGACGAAAAGCATTCTTATAAAACGTTTTCACAGGGAGCTGAATATTTATTTGCCAAACAAGACGAAGAATGGTATCAATTGGGCAAACGTACTTTTGAATGTACCAAACCGATGATGGTGTTAAAAGCATATACATTGATTCATCAGTTAGGGATTCAAAGGCTCGTTCACGATATAGATCTGCGGTATGATTTAGCTAAAGAATTTGCGATATTGATACAAGACGATCCTTTATTTGAATTGGCAGTGACCCCGGAATCCAATATCGTGTGCTTTAGGTTGCTCCCGGATCACTTGAGTTTAGAAGAATGTAATCAATTGAATTCATCCATACGCTGGAAACTGATCGAATCCGGTAAATATTATATCGTGCAGACCGTAATCCAGGATACTGTATTCCTTCGAACCGCTTTAATGAATCCGGCGACAACCATTGATTTATTAACCACACTTTTAAAAGATATCCGTTTATTATATGAATCAACTTAATTTGCAAGCCATCCAGATGTACCAGGTCGATGCATTTTCCAATAAAGTTTTTCAGGGTAATCCTGCTGCTATCTGTATAATGGAAGGTGAACTGCCAGATGCGGTCATGCAAAGCATCGCCGCTGAAAACAATCTTGCAGAGACTGCATTCGTCTGGAAGCGGAATGGACATTATAAAATCAGATGGTGTACACCGACGATCGAAGTGGATCTGTGCGGCCATGCCACCTTGGCAAGTGCCTATGTATTGTTTGAAAAATATGGAATACTTGAAAAGACGATCAGGTTTGATTCGCGAAGTGGTGATTTGTTTGTTACAAAATCTGAAGACGGGAAATTATATTTAGATTTTCCGGTGGATCAAATCAAGGATGTGGAAACTCCGTCAGGACTAATCGATGCGTTGGGTACTGAGGTATTAAATTGTATCAAAGGCAAAACAGACTATTTGGTCGAAATCGGATCTGAATCATTATTAAGATCTATTAGCCCTGATTTTCATGAAATCAGTAAATTGAATTCCAGAGGATTGATTGTAACTGCACCGGGAGATAAAGTTGATTTTGTGAGTCGGTGTTTTTTCCCTCAGAGCGGCATCCTTGAGGATCCGGTCACAGGGAGCGCACACACTACATTGACGCCCTATTGGGCAACTAAACTTGAGAAATCGGTATTCTTAGCCCGGCAGATTTCATCCAGAGGGGGAGATTTGACCTGTGAATTGAAAGGCGATCGAGTGCTGATTGGTGGAAATGCAGTATTGTTTTTTGAAGGAAAGATTTTCGTATAAAATACCGGTAATAAATGTATAATCGCATTCTTCACATCACGTTGGTAGTCCAGGACTATGATGAAGCGATCGAATTTTATACTAAAAAACTTGATTTTAAATTGTTGGAAGATTCAAAATTGTCGGATGAAAAGAGATGGGTTGTAATTGCTCCGGACGGAGCAAAAGAATGTAGTTTGTTATTGGCAAAAGCAACAGATGAAAAGCAAAAAACCAAGGTCGGAATGCAGGCCGGGGGCCGGGTCTTTTTATTTTTAGGTACAGACGATTTTGAAAGAGATTACGAAAAACTAAAATCGAGGGATGTACAATTTGTGAGACCTCCGCACGAATATGATTACGGCAAAGTAGCGGTATTTGAAGACTTGTATGGTAACTTATGGGATTTGATACAGCCTCATGATGATAACAAAGGTTGGATAAAGTGATGATTAAGCAATATCCCTAAAAATCAATGTAAGTTTTTCCGATTCTTGTTCCCAGTTTAATGCTTCTTTTGCTTTCAAGCATTCCAGGTGCAAATGCTCATATAATTTTTTATTTGTAATCAGGTGTTGGATGGCATTCCGTACACACTCTAGATCGGCATGATCGAGCAGGATAGCCACCTCCCATTGCTTATTGAGTCTACTATATTCAGGAAAATTCATTGTAATACAGGGTAGGCCGGCCATAATATAATCAAGATTTTTGTTGGCCAGGGAAGCATAACTATTTTGATGCTCCGAATTCAATAAACTGATTCCCATATAAGCCGCATCCGTTTCTGATTTCAATTCTTCCGGGATTAATTGGCCTAAAAATTTTATACGGTCTTCAAGGTTTAGCGATCTGACCAATGATTCCAGACCAGGTCTTTCTTTACCCTCGCCGGCAAGGTGCAAAATGTAATCTTGGCTGATAAATTGCATCGCTTGAATTAAAATATCCAAACCTCTGCCTTGATTGATAGCTCCCTGAAATAAAATGACCTTGGAATCCAGTTTTTGTGATAAAAGAGAAGATGTATTTATTTTATTCGGATAATTATGAATTACCGTGGACAATAAGCCACAATGATCCAGTAAATAATTTTGTACACTTCCTGTAACCGTCAGGACTTTGGAGATGTTTCGAGCAAAAATTTTTTCGATCCACGTCCATAAAGTCCGTTGAAATTTTCGATTTGTCAATTCAGGTATGCCGGTAAAGATTTCGTGACAGTCCCATATAAATTCTTTTCCGGAAATCCTGGCCGCAAGTTTTACTCCCGGCAAGGTGTCTAAGTCAACAGAATATAAAAAATTGGCTTTCGAAAATAATCCAATGAGCATATACCTCAGATTCAGGACTGCATAAAAAAACGGACCGTTTTCAAATAAAGTTTGGATTCTTTTAGTACGCACCCCGTGAATAGAAAAAGGTTTCGATGTCTTTTGTATCCTTCCGATCACCCTTACGGCATAGTCATGCTGGTATAGCCAGACAGCTATGCGTTGCATTCGTTGATCGGTGACCAGGTCGTTGGATACAAATAAATCGATCGAATTCAAGAGTTTTAAGATAGAGAGTTGACTGAAAGTATATCTTTTTGAGTTGAAATTAATTTTTCATTTTCCATTTCTTTCAGAATGGATAATACTTTTTCTTTATCCAGATAAGAAAAAGAGTCCACAAACTGTTTGATGGGTATGGCATTCGTTGATTGCTTTACATAATCCAGTTTCACTTTTACTTTGGCTACCAGATCCTTTTGTTCTTTTTTTCTTTGTATGCAGAGATCGCAAATACCACAAGGCGTCGCTTGGCTTTCTCCAAAATATTTTTGCATCATCATAGAGCGACACTCGGTTTCATCTATGTATTTCCAAACTTGCTCGATTTGATTGAGTGATCTTGATTTTCTAAAGTCATACCATTTCTGATCGACTTCCAGATTTTTACTTTTTATGCGTTCCCCCCTGAAAACAATTTTAGCATCTTCCGATTTTTGATTGTATTGAATAATGCCCGCCTGGTGCAAGGATTGTAAAAAATAGACCAGGTCATCCATATGTATTTCAAGTGATTTGGCAAGTTTAAATTCCGATATTCGTACAGGTGCAAAAAAAACACCTTCATAGGTGCGCATGATGACTTTGAGGATTGCATCTTCTTCGGCATGCTTGACCTGATATCGATAGAGCTCTTCTTTGTCTACTAAAATTTGTACTGTCGAAGGCTGAAATACTGAATCGTTCAACATGATATGTCCGGAATGCTCCAGTACTTTTAGTGCTTCCAGACTGGGAATGATATCAAATTTGTATTGTTCACAAAAAGATACGATCTCAAAATTATAAGACCGATCGGAATAACTTCCTTCGGCTATTTGAAAATGGATTGCGAGGGTTTTATAAAAATTCTTTATGTAATCCAATGTAGGGAATCCTGTCTCAAACCGGTGGATCATCTGAGTCTTATCCATGGATCCGATGAAAGCGATCGCGTAAGAGCGCTGACCGTCCCGACCGGCACGACCCGCTTCCTGGAAATAGGCTTCCATGCTGTTAGGTAGATCGAGGTGGATGACATACCGGACATCGGGTTTGTCGATTCCCATACCGAAAGCATTGGTAGCACAAATGACCGGCACCTGATCAGACTTCCATAAATTTTCATGATCGATCCGCTCATCCTGGCTCAGGCCGGCATGATAGTGCGTAGATTGGATTCCATGTTTATTTAAATACTCAGCGCACAATTTGGTAGACTTTCTATTACGTGAATAAACGATGCTGCTTGATGGAGATTTGGATAAAATAGACGCAATTCTCTCCAATTTATTTTCTTCATGGATGACCACATACGATAGGTTGGATCTGTAAAAACTGGAGGCGATGAGATTGGGATGTTTAAAGAGCAATTTCTCCTGGATATCTGCGGTCACGTCCTGAGTGGCAGTGGCAGTCAACGCAAGGCAAGGAACCCCGGGGAACCATTCTCTGATCTTGGCTATATCAAGGTAGGCCGGTCTGAAATCATATCCCCACTGGCTTATGCAATGCGCTTCATCCACCGCAAGAAGATTTACTTTCAATCTGATCAATCGATTAAATGCTTTTTCTGATATTAATCGTTCGGGTGAGAGATATAAAAATTTAGTCTTGCCATACTGTGCATTGTCAAAAACAATATCGATCTCACGACTTGAAAGTCCACTATGGATGAGCTCTGCCACAATACCTCTTTTTTTCAGGGATTGGACCTGATCATTCATCAAAGAGATCAATGGAGAAAATACGAGGCATACTCCTTCTTTGCACAATGCCGGTACCTGATAACAAAGTGATTTGCCTCCTCCGGTAGGTAATAATGCGAGTGTATCCCGGCCTGCCATTACAGATTCGATGATCTGCTCCTGCTTGAGCCTGAAAGTATCGTAGCCCCAAAAGCGGGCCAGTACATCATATATCGAAAGTGAATCCACGATCCTTTGCAAAGATCATGGATATCAGTGATTTATTTTAATAACTTCTGCGCCTAAAGAACGTAGGGCAGTCCAATAAATTATTATTTCCACCCCCGGCACCTTCTCCGCTGATACCATAACTAAGTCCTACTTTGATCATGGAATATACATCTTTAGCAGTATTATTGACATCCAGACCATCCAGACAGTCATTAAGACCTTGTACTCTCTCGGCTTGCAGAAATACATTTATATTATTGGTTATCTGGCTCCTGATTCCAAGTCCCATCGGAATGACCGCATTGAGTAATGGGCAATTTTCATCTATCGCGTTATTGCCGGCGGTAATTTTTACCACTCCCAATCCTAACAATCCATATAACTGAAGATTGCGTTGAGCGATGGGTATTTCCAGAAAACCATAATCCCCTCGGATGGATATCTCAAGCATAGGGTATGTATACGATGAAGGTGTATGATTGACGGTGCGATCCGGGTCTAATGCATCATCACCTCTGAACGATGAAAAATAAAAATTACCATTTAATCCAAATCGATCACCGATCGGTTGCCTCACAAACAGACCAAACCCTGGATTGAACAGTGCTTTATAACCGACTTTTGTTCTAACGGAAGGGTAATCACCTTGAATCAAGGTCTCGCCAAACAGGACGCCCAGTTGCGTTGATTGACCAATGCTGAAAAAGCAGATCAATTGAAGCACTGGCAGTAGTAGTAATTTCCTCATGAACCTTCGCGTACAATAAAACTACAAAATTAAGATTTGTATTTTTTAAAATACGAATAAAAATGGCAATTGGTTAGTCTTGAATTCTGCAGGTAAGCCCTCAATTGCATTGGGGGGTAGGCCAATGTTATTTGTTATAGCCTTTGAAAATCGGCCTGGTGGTTTTAATAAAAATTTGTTAAATCAACCGAATAATTCTGACCTTGCGGATTATTTAAAGGTAATTTGTTAGATGAAAAAACTCTTCCTGGCTGCCATCGGCCTACTGTTTTATTTAGTTTGTTTTACTCAGATCGATCCCAATGCACTTATCAACTGGCAATCCCACGACCCAAAATCAGGTGCACCGGGAACGGGCATCGATCAGGTGTATAGTGGGGTCTTGAAAAACAAGACTCCTTATCAGACCATTGTAGCTGTCATCGACGGAGGTGTAGATGTAAATCATGAAGATTTAAAACAAAATATTTGGGTCAATCCAAAAGAAATACCGGGTAACGGCATTGATGATGATCGGAATGGTTACATAGATGATATTTATGGTTGGAATTTTATTGGTAATAAATCTGGTCTGAATGTATATCACGACACGTATGAAGGGACCCGTACCGTCGCGACCTTACAGGCTAAATATGCGAATGTGAAACCAAATTTGCTTACAAAAGAAAATAAAGCAGAATATGATCAATACATTTCAAAGAAAAAAGCATTAGATGAAAGAAGGCTTGGATTGGAAAATCAGTGGGCAGAGCTTATGCGCACTGAAAGTATTCTATTGCAGATCATGCATGCTGTCCAAAAAGAAATGGGTGGAGCGCCACTCAATCTTAAAAACCTTGAAAAAGTGGATACCAATAAGAATGAGTTTGTCAATATAGGAACTAAAATTTTAAAGCAAATTATTGCTGAACAGCCGTCGCTAAATTCATTTGATCATCTGTACCAATCTATCAAAACAGAGTATGCAGCTCCGCGCCAGGAATTGGAAGCTAAGTTTTTGTATCAACTCGATCCGACCTACGATTCACGGAATGCGATCGTAGGGGATCAATATGAAAATTATAAGGAAAATCAATATGGTAATAATGACGTAACCGGTCCGGATGCTTTTCATGGTACCCACGTGTCTGGCATTATAGCAGCGGTCAGGGGCAATGGTCAGGGAATGGATGGTATTGCAAATAATTCTGTCAAGATCATGTCATTGAGAGTAGTGCCCGACGGTGACGAAAGGGATAAAGACATTGCCAATGCTATACGGTATGCTGTGGATAACGGAGCGAGGGTCATCAACATGAGCTTTGGTAAAGGAGAGTCTCCCTATAAAAAGGCGGTTGATGATGCGGTCTTATATGCAGAGAAACACGATGTACTCTTGGTTCACGCTGCCGGAAATGAGAATAGTAATAACGATCAGGAAGATCATTTTCCTAAAAAAAATCTCGACCGGAAATGCTTGTTTTGTTCCAAAGAAGTAAAGAATTGGCTGGATGTAGGAGCTTTATCTTTTACGGAAGATGCCGATATGGTAGCGTCGTTTTCGAATTATGGAAAAAAATCTGTCGATATATTTTCACCGGGTGTCAGGATTTACAGCACAGTGCCTAATAACCGATATGAATTTGCCGACGGGACCAGTATGGCATCCCCGGTCATGGCAGGGGTAGCTGCTGTCATTAGATCTTATTTTCCCACACTGAGTGCTAAACAGGTAATACAGGCTATCTTGGAAAATGGAAATACTTCCACTAAAAAAGTAAAAAAGCCGGGGACAGACCAGGAAGTATTATTGTCGGATCTATGTGCCACAGGATCATATGTAAATGCAGCCAAAGCTATCCTGGCGGCAGCAAAAATGAAAGGTACTGTCAAATACAATGCCATCGTAGCAAAGCCAAAAGCCTAGATCGATGGTTGATCAACCAAAGCCCGGACAGCGGCAGTTCCTGGCTTAAACGGCAGCCGGCCATCCCATCATGATAACAAAATCGTATTTTTGACAAGTCTTTATAAAAATATTGAATGGCCAAAATTGTCGCAATTGCTAATCAAAAGGGTGGAGTAGGCAAGACTACGACTGCCATTAATTTAGCTGCCAGCATTGCAATTCTTGAAAAAAGAGTGCTGATCGTAGACGCTGACCCTCAAGCCAACGCAGGTTCAGGAGTCGGCATCACCATCGATGAACTTCAATATTCGTTATATGATTGCATGATCAATGATGTCGAACCGAGCTTGGCCATTATACCTACAGAGACACCGAATCTGCACATATTACCATCTACTCCTGACCTGGTAGGAGCAGAAATCGAATTGGTATACAAGGAAAATAGAGAATACGTCCTGAGTAATATGCTCGAAAAAGTAACGGATTTATACGATTATATTTTCATCGATTGTCTGCCAAGCCTGGGATTGATTACGGTAAATGCTCTTACAGCAGCTCACGCGGTTTTGATTCCCATCCAATGTGAAATCTTTGCCCTTGAAGGTCTCAGCAGACTAAAGACCACAATTGCAATGGTAAAAGAAGAACTGAATCCGGAACTTACGATCGAAGGGATAGTATTGTCTATGTTTGATCAGCGATTGAGATTGGCTAACCTGGTAGTAAATGAATTGCGGTCGATGACATCGGAATATATTTATAAAACCATTGTACACCGAAACAGTAAAATCGGGGAAGCCCCGAGTGTGCACAAGCCGGTCCTGCTTTACGATGCCGCTGGTAAAGGGACGATTAATTTTCTCAATCTCGCTGAGGAATTTCTTAAAAGACAAAAGCATTTGCAAACAGCCTGATATAAACTTGTATGGACCAGAAAAAAGAATTGGGTAAAGGAATAAGAGCTCTGCTGGGTGGCATGGATTCTAAAAAACCAAACGCAGCCCATATTCCTCATAAGCCTGTTCCTGTATTGGCTTCGGTCCAAATGATTTCAATAGATCAGATCAATCCCAATCCCTATCAACCAAGACATGAATTTGCGCAAAATGAATTGCAAGAACTTGCTAAATCAATAAAATCACTGGGTATTATTCAACCGATAACGGTCAGGAAGGTAGGAGAGCAAAATTACCAACTCATCTCCGGTGAGCGACGCACACGGGCTGCTAAGCTTGCTGGGCTAAAAGAAATACCCGCCTACACGAGGTCAGCAAACGACCAGGGTATGCTCGAAATGGCTTTGGTAGAAAATATACAACGCGAAAATCTCAATGCAATCGATATAGCCATCTCTATGGCAAGACTCATAGAAGAGTGCAAGCTTACTCACGATACGATGGCTGAGCGGCTGGGAAAGGAAAGATCGACGATTACCAATTATCTTCGATTGCTCAAACTCCCTCCCGACATTCAACAAGCTGTCAAAAACAAAAAGCTATCCATGGGTCACGCACGTGCCCTGGCCGGAATCACCAATCTGGTACTGCAAATGAAATTGTATAAAGAAACATTATTGCACGAATGGTCAGTACGTAAATTGGAACAAGCAATTCAGACCTACGAAAAACCTGCAGAGAAAAAAGCATTGAAGAAACTTAATAATACAAGTTCAGCGTCTTATGTTGATAAGATCAATGCCATTTTTGGTCGAAAGACCCAGTTAAAGACTGATAAAAAGGGAAAAGGAAATATCATCGTACCCGTCAATTCGTTTGATGATATATCAGAACTCATAGATTACCTTTCTTGATGGATATTAGACTATTCTTGTTTTTTTGTATGGTTTTGGTATGCCATCTTGCTTCAGCACAATTGAGAATGGATAGTTTGCAGCAATTAAAGATTAAGAAGCAAGATAGTTTATCCCAGATTATAGATAAAAGGCCTCAACATGCTTTGCTGTATGGATTGTTGATTCCCGGAGGCGGTCAATTGTACAATAAAAGATGGTTAAAATTTCCATTGGCGATAGGTGGTTATGTAGGAATGGGTTTGTTTATCAAATTCAATCAGGATCTTTTTAAAAAATACGATGGATATTATCAAACTGCTGTAAATGCCCCGGACCTGATGGTGCAAATAACACCAACATTAAAACTTGATTATAAAGCCATGAAAAAATATCGGGACCAGGCGCGCGATGCACGGGATCGTTCGATTTTTTTAGGTATCGGGGTACATTTTATCATTGCCCTGGAAGCTTATGTAGATGCCCATCTTAAAAATTTTAATATGGATGAAAATCTGAGCTTTAGAGTTTTTCCACAAACGGGTGGGCTAGGATTCGCTTATAATATCAGGTAGCTTACGACAAATGATAATTTAGGATTCATACAGCACGAATTCGATTTTAGGGTGCAGACTATCCTTCGATAGCTCTAAAAAAATCATTGAGTTTACGCTCATCCAATTTTCCCTGGGTCCTCACTCCACTGCACAAATCAATACCGAATGGTTCTACCCATTCTATTGCCTGTCTTACATTATCATGATTGAGCCCACCTGCTAAGAAGACGGGTACGGTTACACTTTGTCGTATTTCTTTGCTGAGATTCCAGTCATGTTTTCTTCCAGTACCGCCGAGTTCTTTTATGGCCAGGTTTGGGTTACCACTGTCCAGCAATAAAGCATCTACGTGTGCTGAAATTTCGATCGCCTCCGTCACAGAATCATGATCGATGACATGGATAACTTGCACTAGTTTGACAGTGGGTAAAGCATTCCTGATCAGATCATATTCCCGGTCGTTCAAGGCGTCGACGATTTGAATAGTAGATGTATTGACTTTTCTATGATGATGGATGATTGCTTCAGATCTTGTTTCACTGGTTAGTAAAAAAGTTGCTATGGGAGGTGGTACGGCTTGTGCAATTGCCTGAATTAAAGTATCGTCGATGACCCCCGGACCGCTGGGCATTTTGCCTACAAGACCCAGTGCTGAAGCACCGTATTGGATGGCCAGGTGGGCTTCTGCGATGCTGGATATACAACAGATTTTAACTCTGGGTTTTGTCATCTTTTACTATCAATTTATATTTTCAAATACACCGTTGGATACACGTCATTCATAAAACAAAAAGTCAACGAGATCACTCATTGACTTTTACATCCTATATGATTTTAAGAAAAATGCTTATGCCTGAACTTCAGCATCAGCTGAAACGGCAGCTTTTCTTTCTTTGATTCTGGCTTTTTTACCTGATAATTCTCTTAGGTAGAAAAGTTTCGCTCTTCGTACTTTGCCTTTCTTTAAAAGAGTAAGGTCTACAATACTGGGCGAGTTAAGTGGAAATATACGCTCTACGCCGACTCCATTTGATATTTTGCGTACTGTGATGGTCTTGGTCAGGCCTGTACCGCTCATACGGATCACATCGCCTTTAAAATTTTGAATTCTTTCTTTGTCACCTTCGATGATTTTGTAGCTGATGTTGACATTATCACCTGCTTTAATACCCGTGTTGGTACGGTCTTTTAATAATTCCTTTTGAATAAATTCTATCGGGCCCATGTCTTTTAAAATTTGAGGCGCAAAAATAGGGTTTTATTTGGCTTTAGAAAAGGTTTTTCTTATAGTAACGATATTAATTTTTACAATAATGTGTTAAGAATTGATTTTCTATTCTTTAGAATTAAATAAAGTTTCATTGATTTTATAATCACCAGCCCTGATGAATCGATTTACCTGATAAATTTGTCTTTATACTTCCTGACCCTCAGAAATGTTTATCTCACGAGGGTCGCAAAAGATGTCAACTCGCGGTTTTCACCTTTATTTGTTTTATACCTGACCGTACAGACATACACGCCATCCGGTTCGACGCTGCCGGCATTATTTTTCCTGCCATTCCAGCCTAAGGTAGGATCTTTTGTAAAAAATATCAATTCACCCCAACGGTTGTAAATACTCATATTGAAATCATGCATCCCAACCATAGACCCTGTACCAATGTATTCATCATTGATTCCATCGTTATTTGGTGAAAATGCATTGGGTAAAAAATACGTAATGCTGAGATCTACCTCGAGGCTTTTTATAGCCGTATCCTGGCAACCATTTTCTGATTGTGCTGTCAATACAATGGTATAGGTGCCCGTGTCTTTAAACTGATGAACCGGGCTTGATAAAACGGAGGCCGAATGATCACCAAAATTCCAGGAATATTGTAATGCATCCCTCGATAAATTATTAAACTGAACGTTGCTATTCCGAGTCGTGATGGTTTTTGGTGAAAAATCAAAGTCTGCCATAGGCCCGTTTTGTACATTGACAAATGCAGGAAAAGATTCTTTTGATATACACCCGCTTGGAGCTTTGATACTGAGTGCGATCGAGTAAGAGCCTGCTTTTTCATAGATATGCATAGCATCCAGTCCATTAAATTTTAGCCCATCGCCAAAATCCCATTCAACCTGGTAGGTACTGTCCAATGGAATT
>CALMKY010000515.1 GCA_937867195.1 uncultured Saprospiraceae bacterium
CAGCAAGCAATCAATCATATTACAACAAGTAGAAAATGGGGTAGCCATTCGGATGGCCGTTTTATACTTAATGGCAAGTAAAAAATAATGCAATGGAAGTAAAAGATTTTAGAACCGAAGTAGTCGATAAAAGTTTTGAAGTACCTGTAGTGGTGGATTTCTGGGCTCCCTGGTGTGGTCCATGCCGCGCTCTCGGACCCATCATTGAATCATTGGCAGAAGAAGCGAATGGTCATTGGATATTGGCTAAATTAAATACAGACGAAAACCCTGAGATAGCAGAAGCTTTGCAAATCATGTCAATCCCTGCCGTGAAGATGATTTATCAGGGCAAAATCATCGGAGAATTTGTTGGTGCATTGCCAAAACCTCAGATACAACAATGGCTTGCTAAACATTTACCCGCAATGAACGAAGTAGTTCCGGGTGCCGATGAAGCAGTGGAAGAGGACACAAATCCGGATGCACCAGCTAAACTTCCGGCACTTGATGAAGTGATTCCCCACATCACGCAGGTACCCGATCCTGAATTTGTGATGTACCTCGAAGATTATCTTATTCAACACCCGGAGGATGACAGAGCAAAATCGATTCTGGCCAGTCATTTGGTATTTTCTAATCCGGACCAGGCGGAAGAACTGACCTCTCATATCAAAGAAGGGAATCCTCAATTTGATCTGGTCCATGATGTTCGCACACTCTCTTCATTTTATATTACCGAGTTTGATGAATCGAAAGCCGGTACATTATTAAACGAAGCTCGTAATGATTTAGATCATGGCTGGCACGAACAAGCAATGGAAAAACTCATAGAATCGATGCACATAAATAAATCCTATAAAGAAGAGATAGCGCGAAAGACCGGAATAGCTTTATTTCATATTTATGGCAAGAATCATCCGGTGACCCGTTCACAAAGGAAATATTTTGACATGGCAGTTTATTGATTTGACTTATGGAACTTGAACGAGCCAGGCAATACTGTTTATCAAAACCACATGCAGAAGAAAGTTTGCCGTTTGGGCCTGACACCCTGGTTATGAAAGTAAATAACAAAATTTTTGCTATACTCCCATTAGAATCGGAACGCGTCCGGTTGAACCTCAAATGTGATCCTTCCTATGCTATTGAATTACGCGATCAATACGAAGGCGATATCATACCCGGTTGGCATATGAATAAAAAACATTGGAATAGTGTGTACCTCGATGGCCATCTCAAAGAATCTCTGATCAAATCTTTGATAGACCACTCATATGATCTCATCGCCCACAAGAAGTCAAAGTAATGCAACCGTGGAAGTAGATTTTTTAATAGTCGGACAGGGTATCGTAGGGACGACGCTTGCTTGTAAATTGCTTTCAAACAAGTATTCAGTTTTAATCATTGATAAAGATCATCCAAACAGTGCCTCCAGACTTGCTTGCGGAATCATCAATCCGGTCACCGGTCGCAGATTTGTAAAGACCTGGAAGTATGATGAATTGGAAATCTCCTTTCGGTCGTTTTATCAGGAGGTAGAAAAAATATTGAAAACGCCTGTTCTTGAAAATCATGAAATCCTGTTGGCTCTTACCAATGTAAAAGAAGAAAATGATTTGCTCAGCCAATCGTTTCGATATGGATATGAATCATCACTGACGCCCGTGCAAGAAAGAGATTTTGTTCAGCCGGATATACCGATTGTTTACTCGCTCAAATCTTATCGACTCAATGTGCAGTCTTATTTATTATTATTCCGTGAAAAATGGACCGCAGGCAATATTCAAATCGATGAAAAATTTGAGTATGACCATTTATCTGCTTCGGATGGTCTATGGACATACAAAGACATACTGGCAAAACACATCATTTTTTGTGAAGGTGCGGCTGTTAAAGAAAATCCATATTTTAAAGAGATGCCTATCATCCCGAACAAAGGCCAGGGATTGTGGATCCATACACCCGATTTTGAATCGTATAGGACTTTAAAGCATCAAGTGATGATCTCAGGTTATGGACAGCGGCATTGGGTGGGGGCAAGCTTCGAATGGAGTTTTGATGATCAGAATCCGACGGAAGCAGGTTATATTGAATTAGGCAGGTTATTAACCAAGACGATCAATATCCCATATGAGGTCACCGGGCGGTTTGCCGGAATCAGGCCTACCGTACAAGATCGCCGACCAATCCTCCAGGAACATCCTCAAAATAAAAACATGTGGATGATCAATGGGATGGGATCCAAGGGTTGTTCGTTGAGTCCGTATATTTCGGATTATTTCATTCATTTGATTCATAATCCAAATGATGAAAATCAATTTTCGGCAATGAGATTATTTAAGTAAATTCATCTTTAGAAATAAAAATCCAGATTATATGTTGAAAAAGATCCTGTTGGCGTTGTTGATTGTATTAGGGCTGATTCAGTTTATCAGGCCGCCTCAAAACCTGGGCAATGATCAAACAGGTCATATCAGTACCTTGTTTCCTATGCCGGCACAATTGCAACAAACACTTCGAATTGCTTGTTATGATTGCCATAGCAATCTGACGCGGTACCCCTGGTATTTTAAATTACAACCGGCGGCATGGTTTATGGAAAATCATGTGGTGGATGGCAAGCGTCACCTGAATTTCTCTGAGCTGGCCAAACGCCCGGTTTGGCTGCAATACAAAAAGCTGCATGAAACACAGGAAATGATCGATAAGGGTGAAATGCCATTGGGTTCATATACTTTAATTCATAAAGATGCAATACTAAAGGATGGTCAAAAGCAGGAAATTATAGATTGGGCTGTTGCTGCAATGGATAGTTTAAAGGCACACAATCCAGCTGATAGTTTGATTCCACCAAAAAGAAAAGGCGCACCTGCTGGCAGGTAGCACCTTTATTTTTTATAACAGATGTATCCTTGGTTAAGCTTGTGCGGCCAAAATGTGGATAAAAGTCCGATCGTTTTTACCTTTCTTAAATTGTACGGTACCATCGATGGTAGCATAGATGGTAAAATCTTTACCTACGCCGACATTGGTACCGGGATGAAATTTAGTACCTCTTTGTTTTACAATGATGCTTCCTGCAGTAACGGATTCACCTCCAAAGCGCTTTACACCTAAATATTTGGGATTAGAATCTCTACCGTTTAATACCTTACCTTCACCTTTCTTATGTGCCATGAACGTTTAAAATTTAAGCCGTGATAGAATTAATTTGAATCTGAGAGAATTGTTGACGGTGACCTCTCTTTACTTTGTAGCCTTTGCGTCGTTTCTTTTTAAACACGATTACTTTATCACCTTTTACTTCCTCTGCGAGGACGGTAGCAGTTACAGTACCGGACAATTTAGGAGTACCTATCGTCACAGCACCATCTCTGTCAACCAGGAGGATATCGTCAAATGAGACAGCATCACCTGATTTTGCATCCAGCCGGTGGACGAAGAGCTTCTGCCCCTCTGACACTTTCATTTGCTGACCGGCAATAGTTACAATTGCGTACATGATTAATTTTTTAATTTTTGGAAGTGCAAATATACTGGGAAAATTTGGAAAATCTGATAAACCTTGAATAAATGCCATAAAATGATAGCCAAAAAGCGTTTGAGTATACTTAACAAATCCGATTAATTAGAATGAGAACAAGCACCACATCGCAACATCTAAATCGTAATCGGACTTAATTACCGTTTATTTTTCATTATGAAAAATCTGCCTGTTATTAACCGTAAAAAATACTTAAATTTGCAGCTCGAAAGTCAAAAATATCTCATAAAATATTCATTTTCAAAGAATAAAATATATGGCGAATATCGGAAGAGTAAAGCAAGTCATCGGCCCGGTAGTGGATGTAAGTTTTGAAGGCGAAAATTCCACTTTACCGGCAATCCTAAATGCATTGACCATTAAAAAACCAAACGGTAAAGAACTCATCCTGGAGGTTCAACAACATCTTGGGGAAGATACGGTAAGAGCGATTGCCATGGACTCTACCGATGGTCTTACCCGTGGTATCGAGGTGACGGATACGGGTGCTAATATTACAATGCCTACCGGTGAAGTGATTAAAGGCCGTTTATTCAATGTCGTTGGTGAGGCGATCGATGGTATAGGCCCGGTAGCAAAAGATAAAAATGCATATCCCATTCACCGAAAGCCACCCGCTTATGAGCAACTTTCTACTGAGAAAGAAGTCTTGTATACGGGGATCAAAGTGATCGATTTGATCGAGCCATATATGAAAGGAGGGAAAATCGGACTCTTCGGTGGTGCCGGTGTGGGTAAGACGGTATTGATCATGGAATTGATCAATAATATTGCAAAAGCATATGAAGGTATATCCGTTTTTGCTGGTGTGGGTGAACGTACCCGTGAGGGGAATGACCTTCTCCGTGAGATGATCGAGTCAGGGGTAATCAAATACGGTGAGGAGTTTAAGCATTCTATGGAAAAGGGAGGATGGGATCTTAATAAAGTCGATAAAGCAGCCTTGGAAAAATCCCAGGCCACGCTGGTATTTGGTCAGATGAATGAACCACCGGGAGCACGCGCTCGTGTAGCCTTATCGGGTTTGACCGTTGCAGAATACTACCGGGATGGTGACCTATCCGATCCTAAAGGTGGCCGCGATATCTTATTCTTTATCGATAATATATTCCGTTTTACTCAAGCGGGTTCTGAAGTTTCTGCACTTCTTGGTCGTATGCCTTCGGCAGTGGGTTACCAACCGACACTTGCTACAGAAATGGGTATCATGCAAGAGCGCATTACGTCTACTAAACGAGGATCCATTACATCTGTGCAGGCAGTTTATGTACCTGCAGATGATTTGACCGATCCTGCACCTGCAACTACATTCGCTCACCTGGATGCAACGACGGTATTGTCTCGGAAGATTGCATCCTTGGGGATTTACCCGGCAGTTGATCCACTGGACTCCACATCCCGAATCCTGGATCCACACATCATTGGTGAAGAACATTATCGTTGCGCTCAACGAGTGAAAAATATCCTTCAGCGATATAATGAACTGCAGGATATCATCGCGATCCTGGGTATGGAAGAGCTTTCAGAGGAAGACAAACTGGTCGTATCCCGTGCACGTCGTGTTCAAAGATTCCTTTCACAACCATTTTTTGTCGCAGAACAATTTACGGGTCTAAAAGGAGTATTGGTACCGATCGAAGAGACTATCCGCGGATTTAATATGATCATGGATGGTGAAGTAGATGAGTATCCTGAGGCTGCCTTTAACCTGGTAGGTACGATCGATGAGGCAATTGAAAAAGGTAAAAAATTATTAGCTGAAGCTGGCGCTAACTAAATATGAATCTGCAAATCTTAGCTCCCGATAGGGAGATATTTAAAGGCTCCGTAAAATCGGTGAGAGTCCCCGCCATCGGAGGTCAATTTGAAATTTTATCAAAGCACGCTGCCGTTGTAGGCGCCTTGGAAAAAGGAAATATAAGAGTCATTGATACCAAAGGTGAATCTACGAATTTTAGCATCGAAGATGGATTCGTCGAAGTACTGGATGATCAAGTGGTGATTTTGGTAAGCGGTATCGTTTAGAATTAATATCTCCTTTATACATTATAAGCAGAGGCTGGTAATTTGATATTGCCAGCCTTTGTTTGCTTTATAGTGCAACTATTCCATTCTTCTCCTACCTTCATAAGATGAATAAATATTTCCAATTCATTTTTCTTTTTTGGAGCAATTTCAGCTTGAGTCAGACGGTCAGTATCCAATACGACGCGAATAATTCCAGGCAAGTATATGCATATCATCAACTTAAAACTGCCCTGGAACATCTTCAATACAGATTGGAAGATGTAAACCCAAAGAATAAAATTTATTTTATCCTGGATACATTTTCATTAACAGCTGAATCATTTTCCATTACCCACAATAAAAATCAACCCATCTTGATCCAGGGTGGAGATGACCGGGGTCTCATCTATGGTGTTCAATCATTTATTGAAGATTTGAAAAATGGCATTAAACTCAATGATATAAAGAATAAGTCGGAGAAACCTTTTCTACCACTACGGGCGATTAAATTTGATTTGCCATGGGATACCTACCGGCACAGCTATTCTCTGGATCAGCACGATGCCGTCTGCCGGGATACCAATTATTGGGCAGCATTTCTCGACATGATGTCAGTAAATCGATTAAACGCATTGAGTCTATGGAACCTTCACCCTTATGTCTATTTTATAAAACCTGTCCATTATCCGGAGGCAAGTCCCTGGAATAATCAACAAATGCAGGATTGGCAATTGCTTTTTCATACCATTCTCCGGATGGCTCATGATCGCGCGATCGATACTTATGTCATGCCATTCAATATTTTTGTATCCCCTGAGTTTGCCAAAGCGCATCACGTGGCGATGGACAACCTGGAACATCATTTTTTTGTAAAGGGAGATAC
>CALMKY010000516.1 GCA_937867195.1 uncultured Saprospiraceae bacterium
TTGATAGTTCTTAATATTGACCCTTGCTTCAGCATTGCCGGTGGGGCCCACGTTGGGATGATCATCGTTTAATCCAATATTGATAAAAAAGGGCTTGTTGGCATTCATTGACATCAAAGAACTTCCGGAGACGGTATGGGCCACCGCAGCTTTCCAGTTGAGCACATTAACGACAAACTCCGTAAAAGCTCCGCCTGCAGACCATCCATATGCTATGTGTGCGGTACTTTTATCGATTGCTCCTCTATTGATCAACGTATCCCGGATAGCTCTTACATTCGCAATATCTGTAAGCGTAGAATCCAGGCCATACGTCCATCTCAATTCGCCGTCATTATTATAATCTGTATTGTCCTGACTTTCTTCGCTGGTAATGGCTACGATACCATAGTCTTTGGTCATCATGAGGTCAATAAATTGCCTGGTCTCAATATTGGTCACCATATTCAATGCGTTGCCACCACTTCCATGAAAGATCCAAACCACTGCTTTGATTTTATTTTTGGGGGGCATATACAGGAATACATTTTTATTTTCCTTAGCTCCTTTGATCGATACTTCACTTAGTTTCATGGTAGAAGAAAGGGTGGCATAGTTGGCACTGACCACAACGGGTTTGTTGGGTATGATCACTCTGCTATGATATTCATTGGGAGATTCAAGATATTGAGTATCGCCTGACCAATTGGTAAATACTTTTCCATCGATTTGTTGTGACCAGATGTGGACCGTATCGTTTTGATTATAGGAGCCGCTACCGTACCCATTGTTTACGGTTAAATTGAAAGTCGACTTGGAAGTAGAATCCTCCAATACGTATTGTTTCATCCAATTCCAATGATTTGTCACGGCATCGTACGGATGTATTTTTCCATTGGGATATTGATGGCCAAGGTCTTTTACATAAACAAATTTAAATTCGTATCCGGTACCCGGACCCGGCTTATTGGGTTGATGGGTCGCGACGACGACGAAAGAAGTATCGCCTGAGATCACATGTTGTCTTTTAAGGTTAAAATTTCGAATGCAATCATTATCGATCAAATAATGCTTGCCATTTTGGTAAGGTAAATTAGGAATTGAAATTAGCGAATCCAATAAGATCAATGGTATTTGCGGAAATTCAGGTCCCTCATTGCCCGGACCATAATCCCGGTTGCCCACTTCATAGAGATAGGGCAGTTTCCGCTTGGGTTTATAAATGGTGTCCAAATAGAATGATCCGGCATTGGAACACACTGCTGCCAGTACATCCGACATTTCGATCGCACATTTGGCGGCCATTTGGCCTCCATTTGAAAAACCATTGAGATAAATCCTTTTAGAATCAATTTTATATTTAGCTCGCATTTCAGTGATAATCGTTCGTAGAAATTTAATATCATCCAAAGGCTTTTGTCCCTCAACAAAAGTCCATTCAGCATCCGGTGGGGTATTCCATTTAGTAGTCACATTCATCTCTCCCTGCGTAATAATTTTATATCTGCCGGAAGAAGGGAACACTGTCAAAAACCCTTCTTTATCCGCAAGTTCAGTCCAACCATAGGCATTATAAAATGTCTCGCCATCTCCACTGGTACCATGCAACATAAATACGAGAGGTTGTGCTTTGGTACTATCGTAATTCATTGGAATGTGTACAAAATATTCACGATCGACACCGTCTATTTTAGTAACAACCCGGATCTTGGTACCGGCGGCCTTTAATTGCAGGCAAACGTTGAGAAATACTATGATCGAAAAAGTTTTAAGCCATATAGGGGATTTTGGAAAAATGAATTTCATAATCATAAATTTAAGCATGTGAACGGTAAAATTAAGATATAAGATAAGTATCGTTTTACCCTAAGGGGTAGTTTGCAATCTTGAGTCAAGGACAAGTCCTGTTTTACCACTTTGGAAAAAAAAGTCGTGCCATCCTTTGAGGTAAGTAGCAGGTCAATGGCTTTTTGCTATTCATCATGTTCTGTTTTTAATATCGCCATCATGAGATTAATGCCTGCTGATAACTACTTTTTCAGTATTCATCTTTGTCTTTAGAAAGTAAACTCCTGAAGGCAAATCACTTACGTTAGCTGATTTTTCAAACCCTGATTTTAATAAGGTTCCGCCGGAATTGAAAATCATGTATTGTAATGGCTTTTCGAATTGAATATAGTCATTTGCAGGATTTGGATAAAATATCGTGCGAAGATTTTTTGCTTCATCTTTTACAGGAGTCGTAATCTTCAATACTTCATTGATAAATTTCAGCGCACTACCATTATAATCTGACCGGAATAAATGATCTGTATACACCGCTTTAAGTTGGATAAATACCTCGTTGACAAAAGACACAGAGAAGGCTTTCAATGCAGGATATTTATCTGGATGTGCCTCGTAATCCATTTGTATCGGAGATGGGTCTTTTATTAAATAATTGCTATTGTCCAGCAATCCTATTTGTTTAAGATAATTAAATGCGGTGGTGGATTGACTTACACTAACGCTATCTATCCTGGCAAATCGTTCAGCATGTAATGGCTGAGGTAATTGAAGGATCATTTGATTCTTTATGCCACGATCATTGTATTTTTTCATATTCGCAATGGCTTTAGCATTTCCTTCACTTCCTACATTCGGACCATCATCATGATAACTATTGTTTTGATAATGCGGCACTTTACTTTTGTCTGCGGTGTAATCCACTACTCCCGTGTTGTGACTTAGACTGGCTGACCAATTATAAACCGCAGCGACTACTTCTGCAAAACCACCTCCACTGGAAAATCCCATTGCTATCTGGGGAGTCGAAGGATTAAATTTTCCCAGTGCAATAAAATAATTTTTAATGAGCTTTATATTGATGAGATCCAGATTGCTGAGTGTGTCTGCCGAATAATCAAAGCTGAGAGATCCATCTTTGTTGAGGTCTTTAACCTGCGTCACTTCTTCATTATCCACTGTGATGACTGCATAATCATTGGCTACCAGTAAATCCATCATCTCGCTCTCTTCAGTACGGAGAATCCAATATTTACCAAATCCACCTGACCCCTGGAACAACCATACCACTCCTTTTAATTTATCCTTCGATGGAAAATAACTATTCACTTCTACTTTGGATGTTGCTCCTTGTATCTTTTCAGATATATACACCAGATTTGAAGGAAGGCTGATAAAATTGGATGAAACCGTTATATCCCGGGAGGGCATGACGAAGGTAGTATGCCAATTAGTTTTTTCACTCAGTGCTGAGGCATCACCTGACCAGGTACTAAAGGTTTTAACTAGGAGCAGCTATAGACCAAATGTGCACGGTATCCCCTGGAGGGTAAGTACCGCTACCATATCCATTATTGACTTTCAACACATATTGAACTGGAGATGAAGTACCGTCCAAAGTATATTGCTTCATCCAATTCCAATGATAGGGTGCTGCATAAAAAGGATGATTCTTGCCATTGGGATATTCATGCTCCAGGTCTTTTACTTCTACATTCCAAAATACGTTTTCGGCTTTGCCCGATTTTCCTTTATACATAGCTGTGACGATGTTGTTGGTATCACCCATCGTAGTGTAATTATTCTCATCTAATGCAAAAGAATTTACATAAGGCTTTACTTGCGCAAAATACAGGACAGGATATTGAGTATATAATGTATTAAAACCCATCGGTACCGATCCAGTAATTTTCAGCGCTTTCAATAATCTATCGTCCTTATTACCAAACATCAGCATGACAGGTAATTTTCTTTTGGGAATCAATACCGTATCTCGTGGCAATGAACCACCACCTCCGCAACTGATGCTGGCAGCTATTTTATCACTGAGCTCGATGGCAGTACGGGATGCAGCAAATTCACCACCATTGGAAAATCCAATAGTATAAATCTTTTTTGCATCGATCTTGTAACGAGTACTCATTTGTTGAAGAATCGTATTGATAAATAAAACATCATCTTTCAATATTTGATTGGGGCAAAATGTATTACCTGAGTGTCCATTGTTCCATTGAGAAAGTATTTGTTGTACGCCGTCTTCGATCACGCAATATTTAAGTGATGAGGGATATACCATGATGATACCAGCTGTATCGGCCACCGCATTCCAACCGGATATATTATACATTAACTCACCATCATGACCACCTCCATGAAAAAACACCACCATGGGTAACGCTTTGGTACTATCGTAATTGGCCGGTAAATGAATGAAGTATTCTCTGTCTACATTTTCTACTTTAGTGACTACTTTGATTTTTTTTCCTTGATCAGAAGTACTGTCTTCCAACACAAATTGTTTCATCCAATTCCAGTGGATGATCGGTGCATTGTATGGATGTATTTTACCATTAGGGTATTGATGATCGAGTCCTTTGATAAAAATGTATTTAAATTCATAGCCTGTACCCGGGCCGGCATTATTGGGCTGATAGGTAGCGACCAATGCCAAAGAACTATCTCCCGAGATGATGTGCTCTCTTTTAAGATTAAAATTGCGAATATAATTATTGGCAATTCTATAATGTTTGCCATTCAGATAAGATATACCTACATTGCTGATCAATGAATCGAAAAACTTCATTGGAACCTCAGGTCCTGTATTGCCGGGTCCATAATCCTTATTACCCAATTCATACAATACCGGAATATTTCTCTTTGGTCGGTAGGTGGTATCCAGAAAAAAAGAAGAAGCATTAGAACAGACTGCTGCGAGGACATCGGACATCTCTATGCTACATTTAGCAGCCATCTGCCCACCATTGCTAAATCCATTTAAATAGATTCTTTTAGCATCTATTTTAAAACTTGATCTTACCTCATCCATCACTTGCCTGAGAAATTTAATATCATCGAGCGGCTTTTCTCCGGATTGGAATGTCCAGTCAGCATCGGGTTGGGTATTCCATTTGGTAATGGTCTTGGGCTCGCCATTATCATTGATTTTATATCTGCCTGAGGATGGAAACACGGATATAAATCCTTCTATATCGCCCAGTTCTGTCCACCCATATGCATTGTAGTAAGCCTCTCCATCAGCGCCGGTACCATGCAACATAAATACGAGTGGCTGCGCTTTACTACTATCATATTTAGCAGGTATGTGTATAAAATACTCACGATTCACTCCATCTACCTTGGTGATGACTTTGATCTTACCATTACCAAGATTAGTAACCGACTGTCCAGTACTGAGTGTTGATGAAAATAATGCTGTAAACAGGATAGAGATACTAAGTTTAATAGACATGGTAATAAAATCTTTGATGTGCTTACAAACTTAAAAAATGAATGGATGGACATCTATCACCCTTTAGGGTAATTTTTTATGACTAACTTCCGTTTTAAAAATTTTCACCTCTAAGGGTGAATGGATACCTCATAATTCTATCTAAATTTAATCAATGAAAAATATGGTATGGATCATCCTGGCTCTCCTATTGTCACATGCGATAGCCATCTGCCAGGATTTTACTCCGGCTGAAATCAAAAATGCATATCATTATTTTCATGCAGACCCTCATTCAAATAAAGACAGTTTGTATACCCTGTGTACGTCCGCATTGGTAAAAACAAATGATCTAGATCCATCTCTCAAATCGGGTTTGCAAATGATGGCCAGCCAATTGAGCTATGAAAATAAAAAATACGATGTTTCCTTGCGTTATGCTCAAGCTGCCCAGGCCATTTATCAAAA
>CALMKY010000517.1 GCA_937867195.1 uncultured Saprospiraceae bacterium
TTATTTTAAGTCTGTGTCGTCGGTTTATTTTTATTTGAGAGGGATTTATAATTTTGGAAAATAAATATCCTACCGCGGCACATCCTGCTACCGCAAAGTGAAATGGATATAAGGGAGGTTTAAATAAAAGTTGAGCGAGGCTAAATCCTGTCCATTGAACAAAAAACTTTCCAAACAGCTTTGACCATTTGTTCACCGAGTCCGGAGCTATATCAAATCGGTCCACCGTATTAATATTAAAACAAAAACTATCGGAGACTCTGATGCAATTATTTTTGGGTTCTATGTCCCAAATATTGTAATCATACCACATAGAATTAGGTTCGCCTTTAAAGTGAACCCTGATCTCAGCACCAACCGGAAATTTGTTGGTTCTGATTTTTCCTGCCTGTTCAAGGACAAGAAAGGTTTGGGTATATATGTTTAAAATCACGCCGAATGAGGAGAGGATCAGAAATAATTTTTTCATGAATAAATAACAAAACGAAAGGTAATCCATCTTCGTGGTCAGATTTCACGATTAGCCTTACTAAATACTTGTTAATATTTTCCTTAGAGTCAGATGAATCATTGATCCAGGCAGTAGATATGCCTATCTTACCCGCTCAATTTTTTAAAGCAAATCTATCCTCATGAACCAAAAAAGACACATCGGATTCACTTTGTGTTTTATAATTTCTACGGTGATGGCCTATACTCAAATTCTGGTTTCCGGTGGAAAAATTGCCGGGTTCGGTAGCTATGGATTTTATCTTGATTCTGTTTCCTGCAATGCAAAAGGAAAAATTATTTTTTCTCCTGCCGATACGTCAATAAAGGATTACCTGTACACAGTTGTCTCCATCGACACCATCAGAAAAATCAATAAAACACAGATTTCTGGATTCTTTGACAGCATCCCGAAAGGCTATTATAATTTATTCATCAAGAATATAAAATCCAATGCCATCGATACAGTAACATCCCAACACCTGGGCTTCCTGGGATTCCCTTACAAAACATTTACCTGCAATAAGCCAAACGAAGCAATCTACTTATTGCATAATAAATTTGCCCTTCAACCATTAAAAATTTTCATTTCTGAATCGGGTCATCGCAAAGAAGTCGTATCCAATATCATCAATGATTCAATATCTTATTTTAGATTCAATGATTCGGCATTTCAACACATAGTTATTAAAGATGTATGTGGAGATTCTGTTTTATTCAATACGATTCCATCTTTGAATGTTAAGGGAACATTTATTACCCAGATCACCTGTGACAGTACAATCCTGATTAAGCCCCAACTACAAAGCGTCGTGAATCAATCTTTTGATCCATTATTGATTTTTCCATTTTTTAAATACCATTGGGTAACCGATACCTTTCAATTTCGTAACCAATTTTCAGTTAATTTCAAATCCGCCAAGAAGGCAATACCGGTCCAGCTCATTCTCGAGGACAGTTTGTGCAATCAGGAGATAAATCAAACCCTGGAGCCCATCTATCCCGGTATTCAAATCAAACTCTTGCCTGCCTATTCATGTAATCCGGATTCCAATTACATTCACTGTATGACCAGCAGCAACTATGCAACGGCCTACCTATGGAATACAAAGGATACCACCCAACATATCCAAGTTGTCAAATCGGGAAATTATTCCATCATCGCTACCAATGTGAAAGGTTGTAAAGATTCGGCTTCCTTGGAATTTATAGTTTCGCGTATTGCATTGACAACTGTTAAACAAGACAATGTATGTTTTGGTCAGGCAAATGCTTCCATTCAATTGACACCTGAAAATGGAATTGTACCGTATTCATTCTCATGGAATGATCATGTATTTACTCAGAATCGAACCAACCTTACAAATAAAAAATACGAAGTCACCGTGACCGATTCCATCGGGTGCAAAAAAGACACCGCGATTGAAATAAAAAGCCCTCCTGCCTTGACCTTAAATATTTCCATTCATGCTGCGTCTTGTATTCCGGCCCACGATGGCAGCGTAAGCTCCAAGATCAATGGAGGAAAACCTCCCTACGATATGACCTGGAGTAACGGACTCAAAGTAAACAACGTGGATACACTCGGAGTAGGCAACTATAAAATTACCATTTTGGACAGCAATCAATGTAAATCAGAATTTGAGTTTAAAATCGATGATTTATCACCGTATATCGGAACCCGAATTGACACGATTTGTGACGGGGCAGTATTGACGATCAATAACAAAAAATATACTTCCACCGGACGTTATGTCGACACACTCAAAACGCCCAAAGGGTGTGATAGTATTCTCACCATCATATTAAATGTAAATCCTGCTATCAATTATTCACTTACTAAAACGGATCCCACTTGTTTTGGAATATCCGATGCATCCATTCTAATCAGTAAAATTGTCGGCTACCCTGCCTTTACGTATTTTATTGATGGCAAGGCATATTCTCTTCCACAATTAAATAATGTAAGCGCGGGAAATCATGTTTTTAAATTGGTAGATCGATTTGGGTGTTTTAAAGAACAAGGAATTGCCATACCCAATCCAGAAAAATTTAATTTTTTTATTGGTAATGATACCCTGATCAATTTCGGAGATACGATCAACCTGATTCCACAAATCTTAATTGACCCTACCAAAATAAAATCCATTACCTGGACTACAAGCCCTGATCTGACTACTTGCAATCTATGTAATTCTTTTAAATACATACCTCTCCGTGACACAAAAATTACCGCTACGCTCGAAAGCATCAGTGGTTGTAAAATCACCGATGATCTGCAGGTAAAAGTCAATTTTAATTTTAAAGCATATGCCCCAAATGTCTTTTTTCCCGCCAGGTCCATGGATCCAAGCAACCAATATTTTACAATCCTTGGAAGCCGGCAATTAAAAGAAATAGAATATCTCAGAATTTACAACCGGTATGGTGATCTATTGTTTTATCAGGCACACCTTACTCCAAATGATTTTAGTTCAGGGTGGGATGGTACGTACAAAGGTCAACCGGTAGGCGAAGGTGTCTATGTCTATGTGGCCGGCGTTCAATATATTGATGGAAAAAAAGAAATCGTAAAGGGAGATCTTACCCTCTTAAGATAAAATAAAAAAGCCGTTCCAACAAAATATCGAAACGGCTAATAGTTTTTCGGAAAATCGCTTAATTCAAAAATGACTATTTCTTTTCACCGCCACCCATCAATCCACTCAAGAGGCCTCCGAGTTGTGAACCGGCACCACCGCCAAGCAGAGATGTGATAATACTGGCAATACCTAAACTACTGGCACTGCTACCATCGGCAGCTGGCGCAGCAGTATTCGTGATGTGCAATAAATTAGTAATGATTGGAAGCAAAATGCCTCCCGCACCACCTGATAAAATATTGCCGAGCATACCCAAGCCGCTTTTACGGAGCATATTGCTTAAGAATCCACCACCACCACCAAAAACAGCATTTAATAAAATTGGAAGAATTGAGCCCATACATTTAAGGTTTTAGTTATAAAATAATTTTCGAATCTAATGTAAGAAAAGGTTTTTATTCTTACCAAATATTTTTTATTTAGATTCAAGACAGTAGTCTGAATTTGAGACATATTAAATTTTTTTATATTTATTTAAATCCCCCTAAATTCGCGCATTTATGACCGATACAACAACCCAAACAAAAGTCGATTACCTAGCCGATCTCAATCAACCTCAACGAGAGGCGGTGACCACTATGCACGGTCCCATCATGGTCATTGCCGGACCCGGCAGTGGGAAAACCAGAGTCCTTACCTATCGCATTTCTTACCTTATTGAACAAGGAATTCCCCCCTGGAATATATTAGCACTAACCTTTACCAATAAAGCCGCTAAAGAAATGCGCGAGCGCATCGAAGCCGTTATTGGTCATCGGGCAAAATATATCTGGGCAGGGACCTATCATTCCATATTTGCTAAAATACTGAGGGTGGAGGGGCCTAAAATTGGTTATCCCTCTAATTTTACAATCTACGATACCGATGATACTAAAAGCCTTATCGGCGACATTATCAGTGAAATGAACCTGGACAAAAACACATACAACCCGGGCCAGGTTCGCAATCGGATCTCATCCTGTAAATCAAACCTGATCACTCCTAAATCGTATCTTGAACATCCCGAACTGATACAACAAGATCGAATATCCAAAATTCCTTATTTCCAATCTATCTATGAACGGTACGTTAACCGATGTCTTAAGGCCGGGGCCATGGATTTTGATGATTTGTTGCTGCAGATGTATAAACTACTGTATACAAACCCTGATCATGTAAAGGAAAAATATCAACGACAATTTCAATACATCCTGGTGGACGAGTTCCAGGATACTAATTATTTACAATACATGATTGTTCGTCTTTTGATCGATTACCAGGATAGTTCGCGCAATCTATGCATTGTAGGTGATGATGCACAGAGTATTTATGCATTTCGTGGTGCTACCATCCGAAATATCCTGGACTTTGAAAAGGATTACCCTGATCATAAAAAGTTTAAACTTGAGCAGAACTATCGGTCTTCAGAACACATTGTCGCGGCGGCAAATCAAGTGATCTCAAATAATAAAAACCAAATAGAGAAAACTCTATGGACAGAAGATTATGGAGGAAGCAAAATCAGAATCTTTAAATCGGTTTCGGATCAGGAGGAAGGAAAGAGGGTGGCAGATAGCATTGTAGAGTTTAAAAATCGAATGAGCCTGGCCAATCACGAGTTTGCAGTCTTGTATCGTACCAATGCGCAATCCAGGACAATTGAGGAACAATTGCGGAGAGCCAATATACCCTACAAAGTGTTCGGTGGTTTATCTTTTTATCAGAGAAAAGAGATTAAAGATTTTATGGCTTACCTGAGACTGGCCACGAATCCAAAAGATGAAGAAGCCCTGAAGCGGATTGTAAACTATCCTCGTCGTGGAATCGGTGAAAGCACCATTCAGAAAGCAAATGATTATGCCAATGAACACCAAATTACGCTATGGGAAGCCTTGCATCAACCCGATGTCTCCGGACGAGCCGCCAATGCGATTCGATCTTTTGTGCATATGATGCATGGTTGTATTGAGCAGGCTGCCAAGTCCGACGCGTATATTGCTGCACAATATATTGCCAGACACAGTGGGCTTATGGATAGCCTCAAAGGTGATAAAACGCAGGAAGGTATCGGCCGGCTTGAAAACGTCAATGCATTGTTGGATGGCATTCAGGAATTCATTGAAAATGATGAATTCATAATCGATGAAAACGAAATTGATCCCACTGAAGGAGAGAATCCTGAAACAAATCCAAGTGAGCCAAATACTCCGGAAAGAGGATTGGGTAATTATCTGCAAACCATTTCCCTATTAACCGATCAGGACGATAGTGAAGAAAATACTGATTTTATCACGCTCATGTCAGTGCATGCCGCAAAAGGTTTGGAGTTTCACACCGTTTTCATCGTCGGCATGGAAGAAAACCTTTTTCCTTCCTATCTGAGCATGAATGATCCGGATGCACTTGAAGAAGAACGTCGGTTGTTTTATGTAGCCATTACCCGTGCCAAAAGACAGTTGGTCATTTTATATGCCGGTATGCGTTATCAATTTGGCCAACCCCGCTACAACGATCCTTCCAGGTTTTTAGAAGAGATCGATACAAAGCATGTGGATAGCTCAATAACTCT
>CALMKY010000518.1 GCA_937867195.1 uncultured Saprospiraceae bacterium
GAAACAGGCAAAGGCTATCTCGAAATGATGGGAGTAAAAATATTGGCCGGTCGGGATTTCAGATCGGATAATGATGCAGATATTAATAAAAGCATTGTAGTATCACAAAATTTTTGCACTTCCTATGGTTGGAAGCCGGACCATGCAATCAATAAAATTGTAAAGATAGACAGCATCGATTATTCTGTCATTGGTGTCAGTCAGGATGTATATATGGGAGGGTTCTTCCAACCGTTGACTCCTTTGGTCTTTAATCAGGTACCAGACAATCAGTACAGCAGTGTAATTATCAGATCCAAGCAAGGTCAGCTTAAGTCCACCTACGATCAGGTGAAAGCTAAATGGGTTCAATTATTTCCTCTGAAGACATTCAATGGAATCTATAATGATGAATTAGCTGCCGAAGCCCAAAAAGTAAATGAAAGCATAGCTAAAATATTTTCATGGTTTGCAATTGTTTCCATTCTGCTGACGGCCACCGGCATGTTTGCGTTGATATCGCTGACCATACTTAAAAAAACGAGAGAAATTGCCATTCGTAAAGTAGTGGGCGCCACCTTGAAAGATATTACCATCGTCATCAATAAATCGTATTTCCTGATTTTTACCATTGCCGCGTTTATTGGATTGTGTGCAGGGGTCATGTTGACTAAATTATTAATGGATTTAATTTTTAAAGTGAATATTGGTATTAACAGCAATACAGTCATCAATACCTTTGCTTCCGTATTGGTCCTGATTGCACTGATCATTGGCATCAAAGTATGGCAAATTGGAAAAATGAAACCCAGCCAGGTACTGAAACGTCAATAAATATCAACCCAATAACTTTTCATCCTATTTTCAATTCAACTTTCAATAATACTAAATGATCGAAATAAGAAATATATTCAAGTGGATCCAGGTAGGTGGAGTAAGGAATTTTTTACTCCGGGATTTATCACTGAACATTCAGGAAGGAGAATTTGTATCCATTATGGGCCCTTCCGGTTCGGGTAAATCTACGCTCATGAAAATCATAGCGGGTATTGACCAAAACTACCAAGGAAAAGTAGAGAGCACTAAAGACTTTTCGGTAGGGTACTTAGAGCAAGAGCCTCAATTAGACGATACCAAAACGGTAATTGAAATTATCCGTGAGGGCAAAAAAGAAATCTTTGACATGCTTCAAGAGTTTGAAGACATAGGCAATAAGTTTATGGAGCCTATGGATGACAAAACCATGGAAAAACTATTGGACAGACAAGGCACGCTTCAAGACAAAATAGATGCAGCCAATGCCTGGGAGATAGACCAGGTGCTAA
>CALMKY010000519.1 GCA_937867195.1 uncultured Saprospiraceae bacterium
ATTGCAATTTTGGTCTTCGTGGCCAGGTCTCGGATGAAGATGAGGATTTTGTACGTTCAACTTGCCAAGAACTCGGAATTCCTTTTTATTCAAAAAAATATGATACAAAAAAAATTAGTATTGAATCAAAAAAAGGCATCCAGGAATTAGCCCGCGAACTCCGGTATCAATGGTGGATCGATCTATGTATAGAATTAAATATATACGCAATCGGCACAGCACATCATCTCGATGATCAGGCAGAGACGGTATTGCATAGACTCATCAGAGGAAGTGGCATCCGGGGTATCCGGGGTATCTTACCGGAATCCAGAACCATCTACCATAAAGAAATAAAAGTCATAAGACCTTTTCTGGGAGTCACCAAGCAGGAAATTCTTGATTATATAGACCAGCGAAAAATTTCCTGGAGATTGGATCAGTCCAATCTAAGCAATGACTACACGCGCAATAAAATCAGACATCGGGTCTTACCGCTTCTCAACGAATTGCAACCCGGGGCCAGTGTGCATATCTCAGAATTTGCAGACATGGTCCAATTATTTGAGCCCCAAATTCAAGAATGGATCCAACATCTTAAAAAAGAAAGAACGTCAGTCACTGAAGCTAAAATCTCCATTGATACAAAAGGGCTAATCCCATCCCAATCATTTCTGTTGTTGAATGAATATGGATTCAATTACGATCAATGTAAAGAAATGTTATCTGCACAAACAGGTGCGAAGTTTTATTCTCCCGATTTTGAACTGTCTGTACAGGCCGATCATGTAGAGATATTTAGACAACATCCGTCCAGATTACACTACTGGGAAGTAAATGAATTTCCATTCAAATTTATTTATCTTGATAAAGAAATAGAACTGTCTTTTCAACTAACGAATCAGGAGCCCATTGCAAAACTGGAAATCAAGACAGAATCCATTGCCATCAGAACCTGGCAAGCAGGAGATCGAATGAAACCTCTCGGCATGAAAGGACAATCAAAAAAGATCCAAGACATACTCACCGATAAAAAAATCAGTGGTTACGATAAGGAAAATGCCATTGTATTGGTTTGCGGGGAAGAAATTCTCTGGCTTTATCCTGGGAACACCATCAGCGAATCAGGCAAAGTAATGGACGCAAACCATAACATCATGTACATCACCCTGAAAGATCATTCCCAATCTACAATCGTACCATAATCGACCAATAATTCTTCTCCTTTCTTAATCTCACGCAATGTAATAAACTCGGCTCCTTCATTGACAGAGGCTATGTTTGGAGTCTCGGAGTGATTAAGATACAATGCAATATCCATCTTTTTAAATCCATCTGCCGGGACAAAATAATTTGTATCATCATAAAGACAATACGTTTCGATCATATATCGCGAAGCTTCGGGGAGTGCATTGACTTCGTCAAAGCTGAGTTTTGTCCATTGACCATCTTCTTTTGAAAACATCTGCGTACAGTCCTTGGGAATATCGACTACTGCAAACACACCAATGCCATGGACCGGAGAAGGCTTAATCATTACATAATGGTGGTGAGACAATTCGTCCAGTAATCTTTCTTTAGCAGTCATGACTCGAATAAAATTGACTGCAAAAGTACATTTATTTTCTTTTGACCTTCAGACGATAGACCCTTGAATTATACCCACCCCAGACACCCAATCCGCCATGAATATTTGTATTAATGGTCGTATACGATGAAAAAGGACCTTGATTGCCTTTATTGAATTCATACGTATTCCAAAAATTAAAATGAGCTTCATCGATTGTACTCCATTTGATGGCTACACTATCCCCGATGGTAAATAAGCCGAAAGTCTTTTGATCAAAATCTTCTCCTTTTTGTTTTGGCCGGATCAATCTAAAATCAAATTGAATGCCATCGATTAACGGATCATCGTACACTGAATTAAAGGGTGTAATAAAATTGTCACTATTGATACCACACTGATATCGATAAAAGTTTTTTACGCCGGCTGGATCATGTATGCTGCTATATAATTGTACGAGGGTATCGGATGGTTTCCCTGGTGCTTCTCTTACCCAAATAGAATCCAGCGGGACATAAGGAGGAATCATGGTGGAAGCAGTGATCACATCATTGTCGACACGGATCGTCAAATCATAGTTTTTATTTGGTAACACTTTGATCTTACCAAAAAGATCGGCATAAACACAAATATTTGTTTTAAGACTATCCAGAGGGACACCCAAGAGATCGGCAAACTGCTGACGACTTCCGATGGGTACATCCCCGAAGCAAACCTGATTTAATGTGCTGGAGGTATTTCCATCGTTGATGGTAATGATTGCATTCTTAATGAAAAGAGTATTGAGTTCTTCGATGGAAAGCGATTTAAAAAATGGTCTTGACTTGGTCAGGATCACATACGGAGGTAATGCATTGTCACCATATTCGATATACCCTTCCACGACATATTCTGCATTGGTATTGATATTGGCAGGAATAAATTCAGTCTGGCAACCAAAGGTTATCCATCCGCAAAAGATGAGTAAATAATAAAGTTTGGATTTGATTTGCATACTTATTTCCATTTAAAATTCCAGGTAACGGAAGGGATGATTGGGAACAGGGAAACTTTATAAGCAGTGGCTTTTGCCTGGCCAGTTGCTAGATCCGATTTAAAGTCATAGTTTATGAAGAATGGATTCTTCCGATTGTAGACATTATAGATTGAAAAGGCCCATTCACTTCTAAATCTCCTGGTATTATTAGGTTTAGGTGTATAATTTGCTGTAAGGTCTAATCGATGATAATCCTGGTATCGCGCACTGTTGCGAGGACCATACCGGGTGACCAGTTCCCGATCGATATAATACACACTTCTCAATGGAGTAAATGGTTTACCCGTTCCATATACGAAGGTTGCGCTGAAATTCCATTTTTTTGAAGTTTCATAATTACCCACGATTTCCAAATCATGTGGTTTTTCAAACGAAGCTGGATATCTTCTTCCATTCTCGATATCTTTAAATTCTCTCCAGCTTCGGGTGTAGGTATAACCGATCCATCCCGTCAGATCGCCTTTCAGCTTTTGTAAAAAAAATTCCGCACCGTAGGCAGCTCCTTTACCAAAGACAAAAGCCTTTTCAATTTCAATGGATGAATTATTCGTATAGGTCTCCTTGTAATCAATCTGGTGTTGCAATATTTTATAAAAACCTTCGACAGAAGCACTGTACATGCCATTCTGCAAATTTTTAAACCACCCCAATGACCATTGATGGGCTCGTTGGGGAGTCACTTCTGTGGAGCTGGGTACCCATACATCGGTAGGTAATGTGCTGGCACTATTCGATACAAGATGGATATATTGTTCATTGATACTATACCCAGCCTTGAGAGATGTCGACCCATTGATTAAATAGGTGGCAAACAATCTGGGCTCCAAAGCTGAAAATGTTTTTATTTTTTGCAGGGAGTGGTAGGTTTTATCGCCCAGTTTATAAGGCCCGACCTGATCAAATCTACTGAGCCTCAATCCGTAATTGATCGTAAACCTTGATGAAAGTTTATTTTCGTCCTGATAGTAAAGGGCGGATTCGATTCCATATTTGGCTTGATAACCTGAGGTGAATTCCACGTCACCGCTTTGACCGGAAACTATATTGGGAGTCAGCTTGTGGTGAATGATACTTCCTCCGAATTTGATCAATCTGCCAGGATGTGGAAAATAATCAAAATCAATTTTGCCTTGCTGATCGACAACGCCATTATTCAATTTAAATTTAAACAGATCCTGGGCACCGGTAAGCTTGAAATCATATGCATTATAGACCAGGGTGGTATTCATAAAAAGTTTTGAATTCATTACATGATTCCATCGTAAAGTAGCCGTGTTATTTCCATAAGGCATGTTAAGCGTAAAATCACGTTCATTGGATCTGTAATTGAGAATATCTCTTCCGAAGTAACCACTGAGATACAAACGATCCCGATCACTAAACTTATGATTTATCTTAGCATTGAGATCATAGAAATAGTAATTGGTACCTTTGAAGTCTGTCTTATTCAAAGCAGGTTGAGCCAGGTCCAATACATACGTCCTTCTGCCGGACAATATAAAGGAAGTTTTTTCCTTTTCGATGGGTCCTTGAATGGTTAATCGTGAGGCAATCAATCCAATACCTCCTTCAGCATTGAAATCCTTATCGTTACCTTCTTTCATCTGAATATCGATTACACTTGACAATCTTCCTCCGTAATTAGCAGGCATATTGCCTTTGATCAGCGTAGTGTTTTTGATGGCTTCGCTGTTGAATACGCTGAAAAATCCCAGCATATGACCTGAATTATAAACCGGTGCTTCGTCCAGCAACAACAAATTTTGATCAGCTCCTCCTCCTCTTACATAAAATCCGGCACTGCCTTCATCCCCTGCGGAGACTCCCGGAAGTAATTGCAAGGTTTTTAATACATCGACTTCTCCCAATAAGGCCGGCAATTTCTTAATATCTTCGGTAGGCAGTTTAATTCGTCCCATCGAAGTGTTTTCAACATTTTCCTGACTTGTATTTTCTTCAATTACGACTTCCTGTAAAACAATTCCGGAGTTAAGTTCTATAGTAAGCGTTTGGTTTTCATTTAAAGAAATTTTAATTTCCTTATCCTGAAATCCGATATAGGATGAAATCAATGTATAATCCCCGGCAGGTAGTGACAAAGAAAAGAAACCATAATTATTCGTGCTGGTTCCCAGTTCTGCGTGAGACTTAACCGAAATATTGGCTCCGATCAATGTTTCTCCATTGGCTGCATCTTTAACATAGCCACTGACTACAAAACGTTGAGCATACTGATTCACTCCAAATAATAGACAAAAAAGGATTGTGATATTTTGTTTAAGAATACGAAATTTCAAAGTCAAGATATTTCTTTAGTGAACGAAAAAACTAACAACATTTAAAGCGAGTTGTTCATATCAGTAAGCTCCCAAAATTAATTGTATTTAAATATAAAATTTCGAAAATATAGACCAATTAATAAATTCTACTAATCAAATTAAAATATTTTCCGTTCAAACAATAAATAATTTTGAAAAAATAAGTAAATAGATTTGACTTTGTAATATAAATCACATTTTAGAAACTGTTTGAATGCAATATCACATTCAGTATCCATTTTACGAACTGAATTTTGAAGCAAACTTAATTTCATATAAATGACCAAAAATTAAAGATTAAAATAACAATGAATCGAATGTATTTTATTGATTTATAAACAGTTATTCCAGCCAGTATTTTTTATCCACTACAAATTTTCCATAATCTTTACTAGGTAAGATCAGTGGAAAAATCTTATCTTTTCACTCTTGTTCAATCATCATCAGATTGCACTCAGGATTAGTAATTATTAGAAACTACAAAACATCGTAAATCGAATGGATAAATACGACCAGCAGGGTTTGTACCTCCCTGAATTAGAAAAAGACTCTTGTGGAGTTGGACTATTTGCCAATCTGAATGGCCATAAAACGCATCGTGTTGTAGATAAAGCACTCACCATGCTTGAGAATATGGAACATCGTGGTGCTTGTGGATGCGAACCTGAGACGGGCGATGGTGCAGGTATTTTGGTGCAGACTCCTCACATTTTCTTTAAAAATGAAGCCTTGAAACTTGGCTTTCATCTTCCGGAATTTGGTGAATATGGAATCCTCATGTGTTTTATGCCAAAAGACAATGGCTTATTCAATAAAACCATGACCCAGATGGAATCTCTGATTCATGAATCCAATTTCCATATTTTGGGTAAACGCGAAGTTCCGGTCGTAAATCATGGATTGGGTAAATCTGCGTTGAGTACAGAACCTATCATGATCCAGATCTTTGTCGTACCGAATACAAAATTATTAGACCGGGAACTCGAAAGGCAATTGTTTGTGCTTCGCAAATATATTTTTCACTCTGTAGCAAAATTTATTCCGGAAGCAAGTGAAAGTTTTTACATCGCATCCTCATCCTATAAAACCGTAATCTATAAAGGTCAATTGAGGACACTGCAGTTACGTAATTATTTTACGGACCTGCAACAAGAATCTTTTGCCTCTGCGATCGCCATTATTCACAGTCGTTTTAGTACGAATACAGTTCCAAAATGGAAGCTTGCGCAACCTTTCCGATACATTGCTCATAATGGTGAGATCAACACCATCATGGGTAACCTGAATTGGTGGAAAGCAAAGGAAGATCATCTGGAGTCAGAGATCTTTTCAAAACTGGATAATGAAATGTTGAAGCCGATTCCCTGGCAAGGACTTTCGGATAGCGGTTCTTTTGATAATGTACTCGAGTACCTGGTTCAGAGCGGCAGATCAGTTCCGCATTCACTTATGATGATGATTCCCGAAGCCTGGGAGCATGATGATAATATGGAGCAATATAAAAAAGATTTCTATGCCTATCATCAGAATCTGATGGAACCCTGGGATGGTCCTGCATCGATGTGTTTTAGCGATGGCATCGTCGTAGGAGCTACTCTGGATCGCAACGGATTGCGACCGAGCAGATATTCATTGACTGAACAAAACGAATTGGTCGTTGCATCCGAAGCAGGTGTTGTGGATCTGGATCCGTCATCGATCATTTTAAAAGGAAGACTCCAACCCGGTAAAATACTGATAGCAGATCTTGATCGCCATCAAATCGTGGGGGATGAAGAAGTAAAAAAAATCATCAGTACCAATAAACCGTACGGCGCTTGGTTAGCAAAACGCAGAAAGCAAATCGCTGACCTGGGAAAAGAAACTAAACCAAATCTGATATCTACATCCGGAGCAACCTTGTTGGAAAGACAGCAATGGGCGGGAATGAGTAAAGAAGATATCAAAGTAGTCTTACAGCCGATGGTGGTTGAAGAACGTGATCCATTGGGTTCAATGGGTACAGACACTCCACTCGCCGTATTATCCGGAAAGCCACAACATCTGGGTAACTATTTCAAACAACTGTTTGCCCAGGTCACGAACCCACCCATCGATTCTATCCGCGAGAGATCGGTGATGGCATTTACCAGTAGATTGGGTGCATCGGGTAATATCCTCAAAGCAGATGAAGATCTGGCAGCCTTCATTTATCTGGAGCATCCGGTCATGACTCACAGTGATTTTGAGAAAGTAAAACATATCGACCATCCTGATTTCAAAGTCGGTACATTATCGACGGTATTTGATTTAGACAGACCTTATTCATTGGAGTCAGCTATTAATGCGCTTTGTGTACACGCTGAGAAATTAGTCAATGGAGGAACCAATATTCTAATACTGTCAGATGCACAGATTACTTATGGACAGGCTGCCATACCTTCTTTGATGGCTACCGGTGCAATCCATCATCATTTGATAGCCACAGCCCTGCGAAGCAAAACCTCGCTATTAGTGCAGGCAGCAGATATTTGGGAATCACACCATTTTGCCTTGTTATTTGGATTTGGCGCCAATGCAATTCATCCTTACCTCGCAATGGAAACGGTATGGTTTAATAACAGCATTACTTTACCCGAAGATTACAAAGCCACTGAAAAGAAATTTATCAAAGGTCTCGAGAAATCCCTGCTCAAGATCATGGCAAAGAATGGCATATCAACCTTGCAATCATACCAGGGTGCCCAGATTTTTGAAGCAGTCGGTATTGGAGAAAAAGTAATCGAAAAATGTTTTAAGGGTACAGCCTCCCGCATCAGCGGACTCGATTTTGAAGGCATCCAAAGAGAAATCAAAGAACGTTATACAATACAGCCGAAGCATGGACTGCGCGACGCAGGTATTTATCAATGGAAACGCGATGGTGAATTCCACTTATTCAATCCGTCGAGCATCCATTATCTGCAAATGTCAACGCAGCTCGACGATTATAAAATATTTAAGCAATACAGTAAAGCCATCGATGATCAGGACAAGCAAGCTTGTACTTTGAGAGGTTTGTTTCATTTTAAAAAATCAAATCCTATCCCGATCGAAGAAGTCGAGCCCATTGAAAACATTATGAAGCGTTTTGCCACGGGTGCTATGTCATTTGGTTCAATATCCTATGAAGCGCATACTACCCTGGCCATCGCGATGAATCGAATAGGAGCCAAGAGCAATAGCGGCGAAGGTGGTGAAGATCCGATGCGCTACGATCGTCTGCCCAATGGTGATTATTTAAGATCGGGAATCAAACAAGTGGCATCCGGTAGATTTGGAGTTACCAGTCACTACTTGAGCGAAGCTTTGGAACTCCAGATTAAAATGGCTCAGGGAGCTAAGCCTGGAGAAGGAGGCGAATTACCCGGACATAAAGTAAATGACTGGATTGGTAAGGTAAGACATTCGACTCCCGGAGTAGGTCTGATCTCTCCTCCACCCCATCATGATATTTATTCAATCGAAGATTTAGCTCAATTGATTTTTGATCTGAAGAATGCAAACCGGGATGCGCGAATTTCAGTGAAACTTGTTTCTAAAGCAGGCGTAGGGATTATTGCTTCCGGTGTTGCCAAAGCGCACTCCGATGTAATTCTTATTTCCGGACATGATGGTGGCACAGGCGCATCTCCATTAACCAGTATACGACATGCCGGCTTGCCCTGGGAACTTGGATTGGCTGAAACCCACCAGACTTTATTAAAAAATAAATTAAGGGATCGTGTCATCTTACAAACCGATGGCCAGTTGCGCACAGGTAAAGATTTGGTCATCGCTACTTTATTAGGTGCAGAAGAATGGGGTATTGCCACCGCCGCCTTGGTTGTGGAAGGTTGTATCCTCATGCGCAAATGTCATCTTAATACATGTCCTGTCGGGGTAGCTACACAAGATCCAGAATTGAGAAAGAAATTCCATGGTAAACCAGAGCACGTCATTTCTTTCTTTACATTCCTTGCCACTGAAATGAGAGAGATTATGGCAGAACTGGGATTCCGTACCATCAACGAAATGGTAGGACATAGTGAAATGCTTGAATGGAAACCCAATCAGGTATGGAAGACCAATTACCTCAATTTAAGTCCGATCCTTACACAAGAAAAAACAGAACCGGGTGTGGGTACCTATAAATCGGTTGCCCAGGACCATGGTATCGACTTCGTACTCGATCGCACTTTAATAGATCATGCTGCTCAGGCAATTGAAAACAAACAACATATTACGGGTATATTCCCAATCAAGAATACGGATCGAACGACCGGGGCGATGCTTTCAAACGAAATCAGCAAACGGTGGAAAGGCGAAGGTCTTCCTGCCGGCACGATACGATATCGGTTCAGAGGAAGTGCAGGCCAAAGCTTTGGAGCATTCGGTGCAAAAGGGCTTTTGTTTATCCTCGAAGGCGAATCCAACGATTACTTCGGTAAGGGACTATCCGGTGCTACGTTAGTAGTAAGCCCTGACAGAAAAAATAAATTTGATCCGGCTGCCAATATTATTGTCGGCAACGTTGCATTGTATGGTGCTACCTCCGGCGAGGTATATATCAAAGGAATGGCCGGTGAAAGATTCTGTGTACGGAATTCAGGCGCAAGTGCAGTGGTAGAAGGTGTTGGTGATCACGGTTGCGAATATATGACAGGTGGTCGTGTGGTCATCCTTGGTCATACCGGTAAAAATTTTGCAGCAGGTATGTCCGGTGGTATTGCTTATGTCAGGGCGACCTGGGATGATTTTGAAAAGAAATGCAATAAAGAAATGGTCGAGTTGGAAACACCATCTCATGAAGACTATGAAGAAATCAGGAATCTATTGCGTAATCATTTCAGATATACATCTTCCCGCAATGCACTTGAAATCCTGGAAAACTGGGAAATACTGAAACAAGACTTTATTAAAGTAATGCCTACGGATTATAAGAAAGTAATGGCGGAGAAAAAGCAAAAAATAAATTTACAGGTTTCAATTTGAATTCATAATTGATAATTCTTAATTCAACATTCAACATTCAACATTCAAACAATGGCCGATCCACGAGGATTTTTAAAATATAAAAGAGAGGTACCCGCTGCCCGTCCGCCGGTAGAACGGATTCATGATTATCGTGAAATTTACATAGAGGATAGCAAAGAGCATATTTTACAACAGGCATCCCGCTGCATGGATTGCGGTGTTCCTTTTTGTCATAGTGGTTGTCCTCTCGGTAATGTAATTCCTGATTTTAATGATGCCGTCTATCGCGAGCAATGGGGTGAAGCTTTTGAAATATTGCGCAGTACAAATAATTTTCCGGAGTTTACGGGCCGGATATGTCCGGCACCTTGTGAATCAAGCTGCGTATTAGGTCTTCATTCTTTGCCTGTAACCATTGAGCATGTTGAAAAATCCATTGCGGAAAAAGCGCATGAACTGGGTTATTATACTGCAAATAAAGAAATCGAGCGAACCGGAAAATCGGTTGCGGTTATTGGCTCCGGGCCATCAGGACTTGCAGCAGCGGATCAACTCAATAAGCAAGGGCATACCGTTACGTTATATGAACGCAATGATAAAATCGGTGGATTGCTGCGGTATGGTATACCCGATTTTAAATTAGAAAAATGGGTCATCGATCGTCGGATCAAGATCATGGAAGATGAAGGTGTTACTTTCCTGACCAACTCGAATGTAGGTCAGGATATCGATGCTCTTGAATTAATGAATTCTCACGATGCATTGGTATTATGTGGTGGCTCGACCATTCCAAGAGATCTGCCGATTCCTGGTCGCGAATTGAAAGGGGTTCATTTTGCAATGGAATACCTGGAGCAATGCAATCGTCGTAATTATGGAACTAAGATGGATCCTTCCGTTGAAATCAATCCTGAAGGCAAGAATGTACTGGTCATCGGTGGTGGTGATACAGGTTCGGATTGCGTAGGGAATAGCGCCCGGCTTGGTGCGAAACAAATCGTACAAATAGAATTACTTGCCAAACCACCAGTGGACCGCAGCGAACGCAATCCCTGGCCCCAATGGCCAATGATCCTGCGCACTTCATCATCCCATGAAGAAGGTTGTGAAAGACAATGGGCAGTGCTGTCAAAAGAATTTGTATCGGACGGTCATGGCAGAGTCAAAGCGCTGAAAGTCATTGAGGTAGAATGGAAAAACGATCCTGTCACGGGTCAAAATAAAATGATGGAGAAGGCAGGAACCGAACGTGAAATCTTATGTGATTTTGTTTTTCTTGCGATGGGTTATCTTCATCCACAATTCGAAGGTTTGTTAAAGTCACTCGGTATCGAAGTAGATGCTCGTGGCAATGTAGCAGATAAAAATTATCAGACCAATATTCCTAAAGTATTCAGTGCAGGTGATATGCGCAGAGGTCAGAGCCTGGTGGTCTGGGCGATCACAGAAGGCAGAGGGGCTGCAAAGGCAGTCGGGGAATATTTGGCCGGGTGATCGATACGCCAAACAATTTTCAATCAGTTGGATTGAAGTTTAAGTTATTTCACAATTCAATAAACCCATGCATTTGGAATCAGTTTGGTTAAACTTCGGCATTGGTTAGACCGTAGACCTTTAAAAAATTCCAAAATTGTTTATGTAAAATGAATTGCTGATTCATTCAGGACATACCTATTGGATTCAGACTTGACCATATATTTCATAGTAAACATTTAGCATATACTCATTCTTACCAAGAATGACCACGTCTCATCCGAATAGGTAAAGCGAAATAAAAATTTCCACAACCCATCATAAGTTGACATCAGAATAATTTTTACAAAATCGACCCGAGAATTTTATATTTAGACCTTGTAATCAAAACCATGATCTTATGAAATCAATGCTGGTTTTTATATTCATTGTCTTTTTATTTTCCTGCAGTACTCCTCAAGGTTTGACAGATTATTGGAATTCTATCCAAAAGAGAGCAGAATCCACTACCGGCATGGTCGTAAGTGGTCATCCTCTTGCTTCGCAAGCAGGCATTCGAATCATGCAAAAAGGAGGAAATGCAGTCGATGCTGCTATTGCAACGCAATTAGCTTTAGCGGTCGTATATCCTCGGGCAGGCAATCTTGGCGGAGGTGGATTCATGGTGTATAGAGCTGCTGATGGTAAAGTAGATGCACTGGATTATAGAGAAAAAGCACCCGCCGCTGCTAAGCGAGACATGTATCTCGATAAAAATGGAATACCGACAAAGCAAAGTATAGAAGGACCATTGGCTTCAGGTGTACCCGGCACCATCGATGGTTTGATTACGGCCAGTCAAAAATATGGTAAACTACCCTTTTCAACATTGATCGAACCGGCGATAGAATATGCAACGAAAGGATACAAGATTACCAAAGATGAAGCCACCCGATTCAATGGAAACAAAGCTGTATTTTCAAAATACAACGAAAAAGCTGCTTTTATAAAATCTGATGAATGGAAAACCGGAGATGTATTGGTCCAACCTGAGCTCGCTAAAACCCTGGGTTTGATCAAAGCACAAGGTCGCAAAGGATTTTATGAAGGTACTGTTGCCAATCTCATTGTCAGCAAACTCAAATCCGGTAACGGTATCATTACATTAAACGATTTAGCTTCCTATCACTCCGTATGGAGAAAACCAGTGACCGGTCAATATAAAGATTGCAAAATCATTTCCATGCCTCCTCCGTCGAGCGGTGGTATTGCACTGTTGCAATTACTAAAAATGGTCGAACCCTATCCGCTTAAAGCCTGGGGACCACGGGATGCCCGCACGATACATCTTTTAACTGAAACCGAGCGTCGCGTGTATGCTGATCGTGCTCAATACCTGGGTGATGAAGATTATTTTCATGTTCCGAAAGATAGTTTACTGGATCCCCGATACCTCAAATATCGGATGTCGGATTTTGATTCATTGCATGCGACTTCCAGTCAATCTGTATTCGCTGGCAATTTTAAAATGGCTCTTGAACATTTTGAAACCACCCATCTTTCAGTAGTGGATAAAGATGGCAATGCTGTGTCCGTTACCACGACCCTCAATGGAAATTTTGGATCCAAAGTAGTCGTCGATGGTGCCGGTTTCTTTATGAATAATGAAATGGATGACTTCAGTGTAAAGCCAGGGTCACCCAATATGTTTGGCTTGATAGGAGGTGATGCCAATTCGATTCAACCCGGTAAAAGAATGCTCAGTTCCATGACTCCGACCATCGTTGAAAAAAACGGTAAATTGTATATCGTGGTGGGTAGCCCGGGTGGCAGTACTATTATTACATCAGTGTTTCAAACCATTCTCAATTGCCTTGAATGGGGCATGCCGATTGATAAAGCGGTTGCTTATCCCCGGTTTCATCATCAATGGTTACCTGATGAAATCATGACGGAAAACAATGCATTCGACGATGCATTAAAGACAAAGCTCTCTGCATTGGGTCATAAAATGAGAGGGATCGCTTACATCGGACTGGTCGATGCCATTCAAATGGATGGTAATGGTAAAATAATCGGCGGAGCGGATCCAAGGGGCGATGATGCTGCTGTGGGAAGGTAATTTATTCGTTTAACAGTAGTTCAATATCTTTTATTAATTGTTCTATATCCAATAATAAAGTCCCATTATAAATACCTCTCAATCTTCCAGATCGATCCACTAAAAGAATATGCTCCGTGTGCAAAAATGCAGTGCTGTCCCTGGAATATCCAATGTTCTCTTCAGCAAAATAGGAAGTTCGAGCGAGGTGATAAATCTCGGCTTTATCCCCGGTCAATAGATGCCAGCGTGGGGAATAGATGCCATTAAGCTCTGCATACGATTTCAGCCTTGGCACACTGTCGATCCAGGGAGTTACTGAATAGGACATCATGACCAGGTTGGTATCTGCGCTAAACCTTTCCTGGATCAATTTCATGTGTTTAGTAAGAATCGGACAGACGCTTCCGCACTTCGTAAAAATAAAGTTGGCAACATGGATTTTACCCCTAAGGTCATCCAACGTAATTTTTTGATTATGCTGATCGGTGCAATGAATCTCAGCGATGACATGATCTACCTGGCTTTGGATTTCCGAATCACCTGATAAAAACAAAGGGGTGAAATCAGGTTTATTAAAATACGGAAGGGTTTGCCCATCTTGTACTTTGTCATTACACCGCATCATAACTAAACTAACGGATATCAAAACTATCTTTGATATTGATGCAATGTTTGGTACCCAGTAGTCCATATCTCCTTCCATTCCTGATGACATAGTTAGATTTGAGTTTACCCTCATCATTATAATATTGTTGCAATCCTTCTTCGTGGCCTTTCTCATAGTGCATCCATCTGGTAAGAACGCCGGCTTCGCTCCATTCCCTTGCTTCACCATGGTATTCATCATCTTCAAAATGGTACTCCATTTGCTTATGACCATTTGGCCAATATCGTATCAGCTTTCCAATTTTTTTACCATGCCTGTACTCCCTTGATTCCAGAAGTTGATGATTGGCATAATATTTTTTCCACGTCCCATGAGGGACTTTTTGCATATAGGATTGCCATTCTTTAATATCCTCACTTCCTTCAAAATATTGGATCCGGGTTTCCACACCATCCTGGCAACTGCAAACAAAATGTAACAGCATGTATAAGCAACCCACTTTACATGCTGACAGTACCCGCAGTTCCATAAAATCCATTTCCATTGATATAAGGATCGATGTTGGTGATGTGATAGTGGTAAATTCCGTTTGGAAACTCAGCAGTTGCATGATGATGTCCGTGATAAGCATCCAGTTGATCATTGGATACGGGCTTTCCGTTTTCTTCAGGACCATATACAGGGAAGCCATCCAATAAAAACCCAAGTAAAGATGATTTAGTAAATTTCACATTCGTCAGGTACAAGGGTTCGACATGGTAGTGATATTGCCCTTGTTGTTGAGGATGTTCCCAATATTGATCAAAACTCACGACTTCGTTGGTTAACGGAGCACCTCCGCCTGCGTATTGATTAAAAAACGGGACTCCATTCAAAGCGATTCCAATAGGCCCCAGCGGGGTCGCACTATGATTGGTTGCCTCTTTGGGGTTGAGTGGAATCTTAAATGTAAGATTAAATGAAGAAATGGTATTGGGATTCTTTCCAAATTTATTCCCACCAAAAGTAGTACCCGAAAAATTTTCATAAAGAGGATGATTGGTCGGGTAATAAACACTTTTATGATCCGGAGTTGCATTTGTCTTGATCGTCAGGTAGTTGCCGTCTGAACTCATGCTGGTAGCACCATATATTTTTTTATACACCTTGGGAATACTTGTAGTGGTAGCATGATTCGTAGAATTGGAAGTATCGTTTAGATCTTTTTGACATCCTTCCTCCAGGAATAAGATAATAATAAACAAAACAATATTGATTTTCATAAGCTGCGATTTTTAATAACTTGTACGCAGCCTTCAGACTAATCCTTCGCTGAATGACGATCCATCTTGTTATGATTTACAAAAAATTCTGCAAGATCTGTTGTCAATTTCTTAAAGTCCTCCATTTGATCAGGTCTGCATAATTTTTGGATATCTTTAAAATGATGGTAATTGGTATTTTCGATCTGTACGGTAAAAGCTGCAATGACCTGTTCCAAAGAATCTGCAACGGAATTATTTGGATTTAGTATGTTTTGATACAATGCATTTTTATTTTCCAGGATTTTTCGCTCAAACTCTCTTATGGAATTCCGGTGAATTTGGATGAGTGATTCGTAATTCTGAATTTGATCGCCATCAAAATGCAATCGACGGATGATAATATTTTTGGGCTCCATTTCAGGTCGTGGTTCATCTTCTTCAGTAGGTCTGTGCGTCCACATCAGTCCGACCAGTACCAGATTAACCAATAGCATACTGATGGTAGCCATCGTCAGCAGAGTGATTTTATTCATGATATATATCGTTGGATAAATTCATATGGAAGTTTTGAATGAGGGCCCTGGTCGTATTTGATTTTTCTTTAGGTCTGAGGTAATGCATCCATAGGGAAACATTTAATACCAACCAGAGTGCAGCGGCAGCAGCGTAGGCCAGACTCCACGCGCGGCCAGGCATGGAAACCAATCTATGTTCTTTCGTATCCATGATTTTATCCAATAGACCTTCCGGAACATTTACTTTGCGGATGGATTTTAAAAGCTCCAATTTCTGATCAATATTCATGTTGCAGGCTGATGTATATACGTAATTTACTTTAACATTCCTTTGTCGGTCAATAATTTTTTTTCAAGGGTTTGCTTTGCTCTGTATAGAAGTCCATCCAAAGCTTTTTCTGTGACATTCATGATTTCGGCGGCTTCTTTAAGTGATCGGTCTTCAATTCGGGTAAGTACAATAGCTGCCTTTTGATTAGATGGTAATTCGTTTATAAAGCCAAAAACTCGCCTCAATTCATCTTTATATTCCGCCTGAATGCCCGGGTGATTAAAATCAGGTATTTCTATTTGATTTGATTCTTCCTGGCCGCCCCCAAAAATAGAAAACACGATGCCAAACCTCTTTTTAGACCGTTGCCTCCGTTGCTGATCGATGCATTGATTAATAGTTATCCTATAGATCCATGTCTTCATCGAGGCGGATGCAGCATTGTACGCATCAAAGGATTTGAAAATTTTTACAAAAACATCTTTGTATAATTAAGTCTGTGTAACAATACGAGGTAATGCAGTAGGAGTACTTCATGTACAC
>CALMKY010000520.1 GCA_937867195.1 uncultured Saprospiraceae bacterium
GAAAATGTTACAGTAGAATTAAAAAATGCTGGGAAATCCATCTCCTTTAATACAGATATCAGCGGAAAATATTCATTTAGCAATCTTCCTTTAAATAGTGATTATAGCATCGTTCCATTTAAAGATGATGACCCCAGAAATGGAATCTCCACCATTGATTTGGTTTTGATTCAAAAGCATGTACTCGGTACAGAATTGCTTAAATCACCTTATAACATGATTGCTGCAGATGCAGATAAAAGCAATGATATCACTGTACTGGACATCCTTGAATTGAGGAAATTAATATTAGGTGTTTATGATAAATTACCCAATACCAGTTCCTGGAGGTTCATGCCAATTAATTATCAGTTTTCAGATCCGTCTCATCCATGGACATTCCCTGATCAAATCGATATAGCACATCTCAGCAAAGATGAAATGACCAATGATTTTGTTGGAATTAAAGTAGGGGATGTCAATGGCACAGTGACTCCACATAAACTTTTGGGTACTGAATTCAGACAAGGTGGCAGTCCGTTGAAGTTTTCAATTTTAGATGCAAGCCTGAAAGCAGGGGAGGAGACCACGCTTCATTTTACATCGACCGATTTCGCCAATATTGAGGGATTCCAGTTTACGATGAATTTTGCAGACTTAAAATTAATGGATATCATACCAGGTAAGCTCAATATTAACCAGGCTAATTTTGGACTTCGAAGAATGAACCAGGGATTGATTACGGCATCGTGGAACGACAGTAAAGGGATTACAGCGAATCAAGATGAAGTATTGTTTAGTCTGAAAGTCAAAGCTTTAAAAGATATTGTTTTAAGCAAGCAACTTTCTATTAACTCAAAACTTACGATTGCAGAAGCATATGAAAACAATGTCGTAAAGAATGTAGCATTGACATTTGGTAATAAGTCTTCAAATTATTCATTTAAATTGGATCAAAACACTCCCAATCCGTTTGTATCCAGTACGTTAATTAATTATGAATTGCCTTTTGATATGAAAGCTTTATTGAAAGTCACGGATGTAACAGGCAAATTGATTAAAGAATACTCATTGGATGGGTCAAAAGGTATCCATCAACTCATCATAGCAAAATCGGATATAAAAGCTACGGGGGTTTTGTATTATACACTGGAATCGGATCATTTCTCTGAAACGAAAAAAATGATTTTGATAGAATAGACTGATAACCACTTTCCATATTATTAAACCCTTTCAAGATGGTTAGATTTTTTGAAAGGGTTTTTTATTTCCCTTACATTTACCTGTATGAACTATATCGTATTCGATCTGGAGTTAACCTGCTGGGAAGGAGATTTGGCGGGTAGGGTACAAGAGATAATAGAAATTGGCGCCTACAAAATAGATCCTTACCGTCATACTAAAAGTAAGTTCAACCGCTTTATAAAACCTGCATTGTATCCCATACTTTCACCTTACTGTATTCAGTTAACGTCCATATCCCAAAAGCAAATCAATGAAGCTAAATCATTTAAAGAAGTAATCAAGCTTTTTATGGATTGGGCCGAGATCGATGCCGAAACACATTATTTGATTGCCTGGGGCTCAAAAGATCGACAATACCTGGTAAATGATTGCAAACTTCATCGCGTAGATTACGATTGGACCGATCCATATACCGATTTAAAAATTCAATATCAACATATTAAAAAACTCCGTGAGCCCCGTGGACTTAAACATGCCGTCGAATCAGAAGGATTTGAATTCAATGGAGCATTGCACAGGGCTATTGATGATGCCTACAATCTTAGTAGGATCTTTTTAAAGTATTTCGGCGAATGGAATCTTCATAAAGAAGGAGGGAAAGCATATCAGTATTGATTAAACCCGAATTATCTACTTAACATAATATTAATTATGGGAAATATAATAAACTAATTGTTTGGATATCAGCTCATTAGCTCACGGCGGCACCGGATAGACTGAATTTTGAACAGAAATTGATTTAATTTTGAGAATATGCGCAGATGGATCCTTGTAATCTCCTTATTTATCATTGGCTTATTGGTTGCCACGTTTTTGTTTCCTATCATTTATAAAAAGAAATTTGAAACGATTTTCA
>CALMKY010000521.1 GCA_937867195.1 uncultured Saprospiraceae bacterium
GTAAGATGAAAAGTCTTCTTTTTCTATATCGGATGTTTCACTTTCAGAATATCCCATACAATGCAATGTTTTAATAAAAGCTACTTTATTATGATTATTCGGGGCGATCCATACATCCAAATCATTCGTGGATCTGTGATATCCATAATAATTTACTGCTTGACCTCCGATACACAAATAACTCAATTTGTGCATTGATGCGCATGTAAGAAAATTGATAAATTCATCATTTGCTAGGTCCATTCTCCATGTTCGTTTCTTTTATAAATGATGATCCTTTTTTTATTTTGTACAGACTGCGTACCCATTTGTTTCTTTTGCAAATCAAAGAGAGCCTTCATCCGGTCCTGTTTTGACAGGCTATGGAAATAACGTAAATAATCCATTTCCTGCTCTTCGAAGGTTTTATAGATTTTTAATCTTCTCTCAGCCATCTTAACAAAGTTAGAATATTTTACCTTTTAAAACTAAAGGATTGTTTCTGCACACACAAAATCACTTAAAGTCTTATTTCATCCATGATCATTTCATTACCTTTATAACGATTTAAAAAGACTTCAAATTTTAATGAATCCGTATTCATTCATCACCACAGAAACAAAAGAAGATATCCTCTATATCGGGCTCCTTCGCCCGGATAAACGGAATGCACTCAATACGGATCTGATCCTACAGATCGGTCAGGCCATCTCAGGTGCTGATAAAAACACAGGTTGCATCGTATTGTTTGGTCATGGTAAACATTTCAGTGCTGGACTGGATTTATCAGAACTGGAAGAAAGAGATGTTGTCGAAGGATTACAACATTCACTTACCTGGCATCCGGTCTTTCATCAAATACAATATGGCAAGATTCCCGTAATAGCGGCATTGCATGGTGCCTGCATAGGAGGTGGATTGGAATTGGCGAGTGCAGCCCATATCCGGATCGCAGATGCCAGTACTTTCTATGCATTACCGGAAGGCAGTCGGGGCATCTTCGTGGGCGGTGGCGGCTCGGTACGATTGCCAAAATTAATCGGCACCGCTACGATGATGGATATGATGCTCACCGGAAGAGTTTTTAAAGCGGATGAAGGATATCAAAAAGGATTTGCTCAATACCTGGTGGAGGAAGGACAGGCTATGATCAAAGCACATGAGCTGGCATTAAAAATAAAAATGAATACCCCGATGACTAATTATGCAGTCACTCATGTATTACCCAGGGTGGTGGAAACCCATCAGGATGGTGGATTGATCATGGAAGCACTCGTGGCAGCCATCTCTCAAAGTGCACCGGAAGCTAAAGCCCGGCTAAGAGATTTTTTAGAAGGAAGAGCTAAGAAAGTAGGTGAATAAGTATGGATCTCAAATCAACTCCTTTTTTAGAGATACCCCTTCTCCAACCTGAAATCGTTAGGGAAAATGGCAAGGATGGTATTATTTATTTTAAATCAAAGACTTACCTGGAACCCTACCCGACCAGGATTACAGATCGATTGGTCACATGGGCGAAACTAAAACCCAATGATCCGTTTTTGGCTCAGAAAAATGAACATTGTGAATGGATAAAACTGACGTATCGTGATGCTTTACTAAAAGCTGAAGCATTGGGACAATATTTTCTGAACCAAAAAGTTTCGCTTGATAAACCCATCGCCATATTATCCGGTAACAGTATCGAGATGGGAATCGTAAAGCTAGCCGCCATGCACATTGGGATTCCATTTTGTCCCATCAGCGTGGCTTATTCAACTAAGTCCACAGATTTTGAAAAATTAAAGTATTGTATTGATCTGCTTACACCGGGATTGATCTTTGTGCAAGATGGTGACCTATTTAAAAAACCATTGGATGCAGTGGCTAAAAACATTCCTGTCTTATGTGTCATCAAACCTTCAAAGGGACAAGATGTATGGGAGGATGCATTGAAGACTCATGCCACCGGTGAAGTCAGTGCGGCAAATAATAAGATTACACAGGATACGATTGCCAAGATACTTTTTACATCCGGTTCGACGGGATCGCCCAAAGGTGTTATCAATACGCATGGCAATCTATTGACCAATGCGCAACAAACCGTGCAGACCTTGCCCGTCATGGCCGATGGGATTCATTTAATGGATTGGCTTCCCTGGAATCATACGTTCGGAGGGAATAATAATTTTGGCATGACTCTATACACCGGAGGATCGCTGTATATCGATGATGGCAATCCTTCGCCTCAGGGTATATTGAAAACAGTAGAAAATTTAAAAGCATTGGCACCTACACTGTATTATAATGTACCGAAAGGTTTTGAAGAATTAATACCCCATCTAAGAAAAGACAAATCACTTTGTCAGCATTTTTTTCCTTCAACAAACGCCGTTTATCCGCGTCCATCCGCGTCCGAATCATTTTTCTTCACCCTGTTCCTTTAAACCGCTTGCCCCGCACTGCGCCGTTGCGCCAGATGGATTGAAATGACCGAATCGGCGACCATGAGTGGGTAGCCCAGCCAGATCAGGACAAGCCCTAAAATTTCGGTGACATAGAGCACTTCCTGCCCGGTCTGGCGGGCACGGCGGCCCGAGAAGGTCACATGCTCCACCTGTTCGACCATCTTGGTGAACTTGCCGGGCCGCTGCACGGTGAGACCTGAGGACGAGAGACCGATCTCGGCGCCGGCCTCGAACCAGCCAGAGAAGACGATCTTGCGCGCGTGGGCCGTGATGTCGACGAAGCCGCCGCAGCCGGCGGTGAGATAGGGCTTCTTGCCGAGCTTGGAG
>CALMKY010000522.1 GCA_937867195.1 uncultured Saprospiraceae bacterium
TGAGATCTACATTTTTACTTCCGACTAATTCCAGTACGGATGCTGTACCTAAAATAAACATGATGGCGATAATAGGCGAAGCAATCAAGATTGATTTAGAAAGAGATTGTACAGGATTACGACATTCGCCAGCGTGAATCGCTACATATTCAAATCCGCCGAGGGCTCCGAAGCTAAGTTTGGCAAGAATATTTAATGTCAATAACGAGAGTACCGGCATTTGAAATTTCAAAGGATTGTAGACGCGACCCGGATCATAATGTCTTAAGAACGGCAATAGTATAATCACAAAAAATATTGTGATCAAAAAAATTCCTCCCACTTTATGCACCCATTTGCCGAGGCCCAATCCAATGCACGAAAAGATGACCAAGGTACCAATGATCAGGATGGTGATACTCATGATGAACCAATGATCTTCACTCAACGCTTTGTAATCGGCAGGCAATAAATATCCAATAAATTGGGTAATGGCCAATCCGATATTGGATGTTTCGATAATAGCAAAGACCCAAAGATTCCATCCGACTAGAAATCCAATTTTTTCACTAAAGCCCAGCTTAGCCCATTGATACAATCCTCCTTCCAACGGCATTAACTTCACCAGATAGGTCACCACGATGGCAGAAGGAATATAAAATAAAATCATCGCCGTTAGCCAAAGCAATACATGCGCTTGACCTTGTTGTGCCGCAACACCAATCCAGGTAAGACCGACTACATACAGAATCTGAGTAAACACCAAATCACTGAGTCCAAGCTCTTTTTTAAAAACCAGACTTTGAGACTCTATCCTTTTTTCTTCCTGATTGAATTCTATGTTTTCCGGACTCATGAGCCATAAAGCTAATTAATAACCCATCTATATGAGCTAAAAATTCACGATGGTATCATCGACTTAAAAAGCTTTACAAGGAAATTTTTACCATCATTTACATCTGGCTCAGCTATTCAAATTCCAGGTGAATCAATATTAGTCAAAACCTCACAAATGATGATTAGCAGTAGCAAGTAGATTGGATAGTTTGAAATTAATTTCCGGTATAAAAAAATAAAAAAACGAACAAAAGCAGACCATTGCTTGCATTTTGAACTACCAGATATTCAGGTCCCATCAAATCCTATTGCCATCTATTTTTTCATCTTCATCAAATAATACATACATCCGATGATGACAAAGACATGCACTCCATTTCCAACAACGGTTTTTTCAAAATGGACTAAATTCTGGAACATCCCATAAAAATCAACCAGCATACCAAGAGCGTGAAATACAATATTAAACACCAGGATAGCTTTAAAGGTAATATTGTCAGAATGATTCATAACCATAAAATTGAGCACACCCGATGACAGGATTGCTCCCCCAATAACTCTCAATAACAATATCACATAAGGATCCGCCCCAACCCCAAATTAAGTTGCAGCCATACCGGTAGCAAATAACATCAGGCTACCAAAAGCAAAACCAAGAATTGCAACGATCAGTAAAAAATATTTTCTTGACATAATCAGGTTTTTGAAGATTCATACGCGCTGAGATGTTTTCTGTATTTTAGGATCAGGTTTGAATCCATTGTTTTCGTCGTTTTATTTTTAAAAATCCAGTTCTACATCTTCACAATTTTCTGTTTAAAATCAGACTGATCTACTTTGAGTAAATAAATACCAGATGCCAGGCTTGATATATTGAATTTATATGTACCTCCATTCGCATTGGTTTGCATCAACAGTTTGCCTTGTAAATCGAATATCCTCATCTGTGAATTTTCTGATAATCCAGAGATATTGATTTCATCCCGGCTTGGATTGGGAAATACAGATATTGGTTTCGACGATGGGACACCAGATGGATTCAAACCTGGTGAATTTATAACCAGATTTTGAGGATGAAGGTTTTGACAAGACGGACTTACATTCAAAGGTTTATTGTATTTCACTCCTTTAAAAGTAGAGCCGGTGCGGAAATTAACTTTATCTGCAAAACATGAACCATCCAGATGGCTATTATTTCCAAACTCTACCTCTGCATTGGGTGCCGTCAGAATAGCTTGAACTAATGAGGTACTGAATTGTGCAGGCTGATTACCATACACATTAATCATTACATTGCTTACGACACCACCATGTTGGACTTTCATTTGTAACCCTTCACGTTGCAATGGTTGGAATTTATCAACATGTATCGTTATGCTACCACCATTGGTATTAAAATTTACTCTGGCATTATTACCTAAAAATTTCCAACTATCTATATTGTAAACTCCAGAGGTCATGTTCATCACGGAATTAGTACCGAGAACGATTTCATTATAAGATCCCGGAGCAATGCTCATGGATGCATTATCATTTACATTGACTTTGACTGAAGAGGTATTTTGGGGTTTAGACAATGATAAAGGAGCTATCCATGTGACGCAGTTGGAATTATTACTCATCACTCCGGTAGGAAATAAACCTGATTTAAAATTTTGAACCACGGGTGTCTGCCTGTTTTGAATATAATCTGCGATGACTTTCGATTCACCCAATAACGACATTTTACCATTACAATAAAGATCCCCGATGATTTCTACTGCAGGGCCATCTTGAAGGGAAACATTTTCAAAACTGATATCGCCAGCACTTCCAACATGACCATACGATGTTTTAAAGTACTTATCCAACACAACTGTTTTCCATCCATAGATCGTAAAGTCGGTGAGTGAATTGATGGGTTCAGCGCCCAGGTTGACTGTAGCAGCAATATCTTGTCCTGTAACTGACATGGTACACTGATTGTAATCACTCTGTATATGAGTACCGATTGGGCTCACAGCAAATGCTTTCGCAGAAATAGAATAATCTACCGAACTAAAACAACCATTACTCGATAAAGAAGATTTATTGGGTCTGACCAGCACTACGAATTCAATATATTTTGTTTGACCTACATTCAATGTATTGCCGGAGGCAAGCATATGGCGATAATTACTCCCATTAAAGCCATTATTTACAATTAAATCACCGCTATACATACATTCCACAGTATATCCACCGCTATTTGCAAAAGCAGTCGCGAGGTCGATATCGACTTGCACATCATGAAGATCTACATCACCTTGATTTTGCACTGCGAGTTTATAGATTACTTCACGTTGACCACCACCGATATTGCGCACATCTTGTACGGTAAATGAGGATATATCGATCACGGGATTTTCTGGATCGATGACAAAAGACGGCAAAGCCAATGCACGAGGCATTGCCAGGTTAAAACTATGATCCAGAATGGTTTTATTATCAAAGATTGATTTGAGTACTTCATCTTCCCATAAGGTGTGCTTAAAAACACTTTTTAATTCTAATTGACCAAAAGCCAGTTTGAGACTTCGATAATAATCCTGATCCAATTTAGAACTAAAGGCACCATCCATCGTTGATTGACCTCCGGCTTGTAAGGGCGTTGTTTGCGCTTGGGGGATTGTAGCTGCAATATATTGACCTGCTAATAATTGTACATATCGACCATTACCCGTATGATCCACAGTATTATTTGCATTATACACTGTGTAGGCCATAGAAATACCAAGATCTATTTGCAAATGCACAACCGGTGTATATAAAAATTTAAAATTTTGATCAATTGTAAGTGTTGGTGCCGCATCCCCTATATCAATACTACCCAGTCCACCGCCTAAGCTTTTGCTTGTGGTGATACCAGCATAGTCCAATAATGATATCAGGTCTAAACTGATTTGCGACATCTCCGTTTTAGTTCCTGCAACCTTGAGTGAGTAAACACCATTCACATCACTGATGAGATTATATAGTAAGCCTGTATTCGTGGCATTTTTAAAGGTACCGTCAACTTCAGGTAAGGTAGGCCCATCCGGTAAATCGGGAGGAGCCATATGGACTGTATTCTGATTCGGGAAATCAAATATGGTAAAACTAGTATGGTGATTTTGATTGTAATCATCCAGCCTTTGCTGAGCAAGATTTAGAATAGGTGTTGCAGGTGACCAAGCACAAGAAGCGACCGTGGCATTGGTAGCCCCCGGACCAAAAGCGCGATCACAAATATTTAACAGCGGTGGTAAAGAGGGTAAGGATACATTGATACCGGGAAAGCTATAGGATTCATTAAAACTTTTAATTGTTTGGCATGCACTACCAAATGGTCCCAGGTCCACTCCAATTCCGGCACTTGCCGATACTCCGATGGAAGCCCCAAACTTAAGATTTTGTACTATAGGTCCTATTTCCTGATCTAAAAAAGGAGGTTTCACATTCATATTAGCTTGTGAAGCTTGAGGATTTTCATAATTCGTATAAATCCTGATGATATCTCCACAAGCAAACGAATTGGGCTTGGGATAAATAATATTAACCTTTACCGGGTAAGTAATATCAATTTGAGATTTACCGATGGAATGTATTTCATAATATGCACCTACGTCAATGGATCCATTGATGTTCATGTAAGCATTGATATCACTACAAAAATAACTCCCTAAGTCAAATACCCAACTCGGTATCGAAACATCGGCTCCGATCAATCTGAGCGCGTCACCTACTCCTATACCGGGTGAGATAGATTTATTAGCATATGATTTTATAAAAGAAGACCTGGATGATGCTCCAATCTTACCATTAGGATCGAGGTCAACATTGGTAAAATTGCAAGAAAAATTTAGTGTAGAGGATACAGTTTGAGGTTGAGCTATCGAATGTAAGCTAAGACTTAACACAAAAACAAATAATCCTAAAGCTTTTGAAAATAGATACTTAGTCATTTTGCATTTTTATGGTAAAAAAGTAGATGAAAGATAACTTATAGATGAATCCTGAGTCTTTGTATACAGCCTGAATATCCTGACAATAAGCAAGAAAATCTTGCCACGTCAATATGTCATTGTAAATGAATGACTTATTTTAAACTCGTGGTAATACACCAAACCTGGACTTATACTGTTTGGCAAAATAATCAGGGTCGGTAAAGCCAACTTTGTTTGCTAGTTCTTTCAGCGACCAGATTTGCTCGTTAGTTACTAAGTTCTTTGCAGCGTGCATCCTGACCTCCTTTATGTATTCTGCCGGAGTGAGTGCAGTCAAAGCTTTGAGCTTTCGGTTGAGGGTACGACTGCTGATATTCAGAGAGGCGGCAATATGATCCAGGCTAAAAAGTGAATTATTCATGTTTTTGATGACTGAATCCTCTAGATCTTTGAGCCAGGATTGGTCTTGTGGATTTAATTTGATTCGATCTTGACCTGGATGCCCCTCGCTCTCCAAATTCCAATTCATTTTTTTAAAATAAAGGAATAAAAGGTGATCGATGCACGACAAGAACATATCCTGATCAAATGGCTTTATGATATAGTCATCTACTCCGATCCGCAATGCATGCAGTTTGATCTGAGCATCTGTGCGCGCTGTAAGCATAATAAAAGGAAGGGTGTGAAAGTTTTGATCTTCCTTTAATTTTACCAATAATTGATAACCATCCATTACCGGCATCATAATATCGGATACTATCAAATGAATGGAACCGGATGGTTCAGAAGTCAAGTGCCTGGTTAATAAATCCATTGCTTCCTGGCCATGCCTGGCCTGGAATACATTGTACTTTACAGAGAGAATGCTTTCTATATATTGACGAAGGCTTGTGTTATCTTCTACGACGAGAACATTGGGCTTTTTGGCTGAATAAAATTTGAATGTTGACTGGTTAAGATCCATTACCTGCTCCGTATAGACAGGATGAGTCGTTTGGATAACTGAAATCGGCAATGAAAAATAAAACTTACTTCCAATGCCGAATGTGCTTTGTAGCCATGTCTTACCATTCAATAGTGTTGCAAATTCCTTGCAAATGGATAAGCCGATGCCGGTACCACCTTCGATCAATGCATCTTTATGAGTGGTTTGATAAAATCGTTCGAAAACATGGTCTAGGTCTTCAGGATGCACTCCCCTGCCATTGTCTTCCACGCAAAACTGAAGAGTATCATGGATTTGTTCTACTTTCAATTTTATCACTCCAGCGGGGGACGAATATTTAAAAGCATTGGATAAATAATTACTCAAAATCGACTCAATTTTTGATTTATCCGATTCTATCATCGAATCCGGATTGATTGAATTTATTACATCAAGTTGTATATTATTTTGTTCTGCCTGAAATTGAAAAACTTTGATCAGGTCCTGTAAACACTCATCTAAATTAAATCTTGTATTCTCCACTTGTACTTTATTGTGTTCCAATCTTGAGAGATCCAATAGGCTATTAATAAGTTTGAGCAAGTCCTGACCGCCGGACAATGAAGTATTAAGCCATTCCTTTGTCCGCGCATCCAGATGACCACTTTTTATGGCTGATTGAATAGGACCCAGCATCAATGTCAAAGGAGTTCTCAACTCATGGCTTACATTTGCAAAGAACCTTGATTTCATCTGATCGAGTTCTCTGAGTTCTTTTGCTTGTGATTCGATTAAGTTTTTATCCTGTTCTATTTTCGAAGTGGCGCTTTTTATTTGAGCCTCCAGTGCAACCTGGTTTTTGATCAATCGATCTGTTCTAAATCGATTAAATATATACACGGTGCCCAATAAAACCACGGTAAATAAAGTCAAGAACCAGTACTGAATATAAAAGGGTTTGATTACATTGATTTTATAATGCAACGTATTGGGCGACCAATGTCCGTCAGCATTTTGGGCTTTGATTTTCAAAGTGTAGGATCCATACGGCAATCGTCCGATTTGTATCTGATTATTGCTTTGAAGATTCCAATCTTTGTCAATACCTTCTAATTGATAAGAATAATGGACTAAATCAGGATCTTCATAAGAAGGCAAAATCACTTTTAGCCTGATATATTGATCCAATGAATGCATGTCCAGGATATGGCTAGCATTTACTTCGATGGTTTTATTGATGAGTTCTAATTTTCTTCCATCGTATACTTCTACTTTGGACACCAAAACATGAGGAGTGGAAAGGGGTTTGTCGCGATTAAAATCTTGTGGATTAAATGATGTGATTCCATTGAGCCCACCGAAATAAATACGACCGTCAGGATCCGTAGTAAATGAGGTGCGATTAAATTCCTCATTGGAGATCCCATCCTGCACATGATACGAATTGACCTCAAAAGTCTTTTTATCAAATTGCATAATTCCATAGTCACTGCTGAGCCACAGATGGCTTTCCCGATCCTCAATCACTGCATAAATCACCTGATTGGACAGACCGTCTTTTTTATTAAAGAGTCGGATACTATCCTTCTTAGGATCCCAACGAATCAATCCTTCCGAACTACCGATCCATCTTACTCCGGCAGGATCAAAATAAATATGATAAAATACAGTCGAGGGCAAATAATGATCTCCTGCCAGCGCCGCATCAAAACGATTTATTATTTTATAAATATTGGGGTCAAACACAAACAATCCCTTGTTAGTGCATAACCAAAGCATACCTGCAGAATCCGGAACCATGGTCTGGATCTCACATTTAGAATCAGCAAATCCCAAATCATCGCCTTCGGGTTTGAAATAATGAACCATTGATTCACCCTGATCATGATATGCCAATCCTCCTATCATACCCAACCACCATCGATTTTCAACGAGATGCATACTCCAGACATTGAGATAGGGAAGATAATTGGGGTCTGGGAAAGGAAAGGTATGC
>CALMKY010000523.1 GCA_937867195.1 uncultured Saprospiraceae bacterium
GGATACTTGGTTTGGGTATTTCAAACAATGCATCTCGTGAAGCCCTGCAATACCAATCGCCACCCAATCTTGCGACCCAGTCGGTCTTTGCCTGATCGATATGACCATGCGCGTCGAGGATATCTTCAGACAGATGGATCAGCAATACTTCGCAAATCACTAAGTTGGGAGATCCACCTTCGTCACTGAATTGGATGATCTGTTTTACTTTGCATTCAAAAGACACTTTAGACTCTGCTACACGAGGCGGTTTGATGAATTGAGAGGGTATGGCTTTGAATCCGGCTTTTATAAATTCATTTACACCCTGGTCGTATTCACAACTAGCCAATGACATTTGCTCTACCATGGCATAATCCACCATATTGATCACCACTTCGTCGTGGACCAATACATTGTCTAGGGTATGTTTTGTACTTCCATCCCTCACCCTTCGATTGGGTGAAAAAATAAGTGTCGGGGGATTGGAACCAAATACATTAAAAAAACTGAATGGACTTAAATTGATATTTCCGGTCGAATCCATGGACGAAACAAATGCGATGGGTCTCGGTGCTACGGCTCCCTGTAAATAATTGTGCAAGGCCGGAATGGATATTTCTTTCGGATTTATGGTCAGCATGTAAGATAGATTAAATGCTAGGTAATATGGTAGTCCTTAATTCTCCAAAGTCTACTCTGGTAGTGCTGTTTTGAGCGTATCCTTTAATAATAATGGTATCACCGTCTTCCAGAAATGTGCGACTCGAACCATCCGGTAAATGAATAGGTTTTTTGCCACCCCATGTGATTTCAAGGAATGAACCATAACTACCGGGATCAGGGCCCGATATTGTACCTGAACCCAGGAGATCGCCTACAGATAGATTGCATCCATTGACGGTATGATGAGCAATTTGTTGGGCAACGGTCCAATACATGTATTTAAAATTAGACGTTGTTATTTTCAGGATGTCGTTGTTTTTAGTTTGTAAATATACCTCCAGAGTAATATCAAAGTTTCTCCTATCCTTTTCCTGCAAATAGGGTAGTACATCGGGTATCTGTTGAGGTGCGGGAATACGAAACGACTCCAGTTCTTCGATCGGAATAATCCATGGAGAAATGGATGTAAAAAAATTTTTTGACAGAAACGGTCCAAGTGGTACGTACTCCCAGCGTTGTATATCCCGCGCCGACCAATCATTCAATAAGCAAAGGCCAAAGACATAACTCTCGGCATCGTCTATGGGTATCGAATGACCTATTGAGTTTGCTTTGCCAATGACAGCAGCCATTTCCAATTCCATATCCAATCGCCTGGTAGGAGAAAAAACCGGTAGTGAAGTATCAGAATGATTTATTTGACCTTTGGGTCTATGGAAATTTTGGCCGGATACAAAAATAGAACTGGATCTTCCATGGTAGGCGACCGGAAGATGTTTCCAATTAGGCAATAACGCATGATCCGGATCCCGAAACATGACACCTGCATTATAGGCATGTTGCTCCGATGAATAAAAGTCTGTGTAATCACCAATCTTTATAGGAATAGCTAAGTTGACCTGATGTGCTTTAAAATGAGTAAAACGATGGATGTCAATGGTTGAGATGATTTTTCTGACAGCATTCGTTTTTTCTTTGCCCAGGCTTATAAAATCATTTAGATGATTGTTTTCAAATAACGATGGATGGATGTCCAAGTGATCAAACAAACCCATCGATGCAACAGAGTACAAGTCCAATATGTCTTGATGGATTCGGGCTGCAACTCGCTTAGGCCGGTTGTCTTGATGGTATATACCAAATGCTATTGCTTCCTTCATTCTTGTCATGAGTT
>CALMKY010000524.1 GCA_937867195.1 uncultured Saprospiraceae bacterium
TGCGACATGATTTTCCTGTCATTCGCGTTGATAAAGTATATCACCGGCCTGATGCGATCTGGCATTTTACCGTGGTAGGCAGACCTCCTCAGGAGGACTCTTATTTTGGATATTTAATACATCAGGTTGTTGGTGATTTAATACCTAAAGAATTTCCAGGATTAAAAAAACTGCATGCAGTGGATGTAGCCGGAGTGCATCCTCTATTGTTGGCCATTGGAAGTGAACGATATATGCCTTTTAGAGAACGAAAACCGGAAGAAATATTGACCATGGCCAACAGGATTCTCGGCACGGGTCAGACTTCACTGGCTAAATTCCTGATGATACTATCGCCTGACCATCAAGATGATCAAATCGATATCTATAATTACCCTCAATATTTTGAATATTTTCTGAGTCGTATCGATCATACAAGAGATCTGCATTTTATTACTCATACCACGATCGATACATTAGATTATTCCGGCGAGGGTTGGAATGCAGGCTCTAAGGTTACCATGGCATGTTGTGGTGATACCATCCGGAAATTATCAACGCAATTGCCCATAGGTTTTTCGTTGCCGGATAAATATAAAAATGCAAAGTTTTTTTATAAAGGTATCCTCATCATCGAAAGCAATCCATTTACCGATTATGCAACTGAAAAAAAGAAGATAAATGAATTGTGCCTTTATTTATCTCATTTTGTTTTAGAGGACATCCCCTGGATTGTGCTGTGTGATGATGCTGATTTTACCGGTGAAAATTGGAGCAATTTTTTATGGGTGACCTTTACGAGAACCAATCCATCCCATGATCTCTATGGAGTAAATGAATTTATTGAATACAAGCATTGGGGATGCACGGGACCTCTTCTGTTTGACGCACGAAAAAAGCCACATCATGCTCCTGTGTTAGAGACAGACCCAACCGTATGCAATACTGTAGACCGGTATTTTGCTGCCGGCGGTCCTTTGTATGGCTTCGATAAATCAAGATGACATGCAATTACCTTCTTCGTTTACGCTGAGGATGCAAAATTCATTAGGGACTGAATATTCCGATTTTGAGGCTGCTTTACATACCAATCCACCGATCAGCATTCATTTGCATCCACGAAAAATACCGTCCATTTTATTCCCGGAGATAGATTCAACGGTTCCTTGGTATGATCAAGGAAGGTATTTAACAGCTCGTCCAAATTTTACAAGCGATCCGTGTTTTCATGCAGGCGCTTATTATGTTCAAGAAGCATCTTCCATGGTAGTACATTTTATTGCCAAAAGTTTATTAAAAGATGTTGTTTCACCGGTCGTGTTGGATGCTTGTGCAGCACCTGGTGGTAAAAGCACCCTGTTATTGAGTATTCTAAACCAGCAGGGAATATTGGTAAGCAATGAGGTCATTCAATCAAGAGTAAAATCATTGCTACATAATTTAATAAAATGGGGATATAACAACCATGTCCTTACTTCTTCGGATACCGAAAAATTCAGTACGATCCATAATTATTTTGATTTAGTTTTGATCGATGCTCCTTGTTCAGGGGAAGGTTTGTTCCGAAAAGACCAGGACAGCATCCAAGAATGGTCAGAGCATGCCGCCGACCTATGTGCTCTGAGACAAAAAAGAATATTGCAAAACATAATTCCTTGTGTAAAGCCAGAGGGTCATTTAATCTATTCGACCTGTACCTATAACAATTTAGAAAATATTGAGCAGGTACATGAATTGACAACTCGGGGAATGGATTGTGTCGAATTTGAGATATTGGAAAAATTTGGATTCACCCCCATTAGAAAAAATCGCGCCATTGGATACCAGGCTTATCCTCACAAAGTAAAAGGTGAAGGTTTTTTTATCAGTGTTTTAAAACAAACAGAGATCGTTGAAACCAAATCCATTCCTGCTTTTGGAAATAAAATAAAATGGAATCCTGACCTTACCGGATGGGAGAAGTATGCAGATCTCGAAAATCAAACTAGTTTTCAACATAATGGAAAATATTTTGGGTTCCCGTCGGACCAAATTCATCATTTAGAAACACTTGCTTCAATAACAAGAATCATAAAAGCGGGTACGGCACTTGGGGAAATCAAGCATCTTGAGATTTTACCGGACTTTGAACTTTCACAAAGCGTATGCCTTAGTCCGGATGTACAAAGGTCAGACCTTGAACGGGAAACAGCTATCCAATACTTACAAAAAAACGCGATCGCCAATGAATCAAACCTCAAAGGATATCAGTTAATCAGCTACAAAGGGCTGGGCTTAGGCTGGGCTAAAGCAATCCCCGGCAGAATGAATAATCTTTTACCTTCGGAATATAAGATTAAATCGCAGTATATCCGATAAAGTGTCATGCTCCCATATGGTTATTGGCGAGCTCTAAAGCACACAAAGCATTCATTTACAAAGAATAAACATTAGTTAAATTTTCTATAAATTTGTGCCTGATAGACACTTAACTAAGTGATCTGATCGTAGAGTAGGAAAGAAAAATTATTTGTTCAATTCATCTGATAGATTCATGAGAAAAATATTCGTTTTATCAGCGTTATTTTATTTTCTCAGTCCGTTAACTGTTGCACAAAAGACGTCCGTTTATTCTGAGATCAACGCTCATTACAAAGAAGGTTTGAGATTGTTTGCAGAAGGAGTGTACAATGGAGCCAAGACTGAGTTTGAAAAAGTGTTAGCAGACCATCGCGCAAGTCACGAACCAGAGTATGGTACATTGCTGATGTATTCAGAGTATTATATCGCCATATCTTCTTTGCGGCTGGGACTGGAGGATGCTGATTTGATGGTAACCGAGTTTATTAAAAAGCACAAACCCGATCCGATCGCCGAAAAAGCAAATCTTGAAGTTGCCAATTACCATTTTGATCAAAAAAATTATGACGAAGCAATACGTTATTACAAGCTTATGGATACCCGGGGGCTTTCCCAGGAGATGATTTCAGAAATTAAATTTAAGGAAGGGTATTCCTACTTTGCCAAAAAAGATTTTAAAAACGCCTTGGTTTCTTTCAGTCAGGTCAAAGATCAAAAATCAGAATTTTGGTATCCAACCAACTATTATATGGGGATGAGTAATTATTTCCTGGGGAATTATGATGTCGCGGTTCAAAATTTCCAGGTTGCCGGCAAATCAAAAAAATATGCAGATCTGATTCCTTATTACATTGCTCAAATCTATTTTTCAAAAGCTCAATATGATAAACTTATATCCTATGCAGATCCCATCCTTCAAGGCACTCAAAAAGTTGAAAAAGCAGATCAGATTAAAAAGCTCATCGGCCATGCCTATTTTTTAAAGAAAGATTATAGTAAAGCCCTTCAATACCTTGAAGCTTATAACGATGGCAAAAATACTTTGGAGGAATCAGATTATTATGTACTTGGTTATTGTAACTACCAGGCAAAGAAATTTGATAAAGCAATCCCTTATTTTACGGCCATCAGCGGTCAATCAACCTCTCTGGGTCAAAATGCAAATTATTACCTGGCAGATTGTTTCCTTAAAACGGGCAATACCCAATCCGCCAAGACAGCTTTTTATAATGTAAGCAAACTTTCATTTAATGAAAATATCAAAGAAGAAGCTCTGTTTAATTATGGTAAACTATCTGCCGAATTGGGCTATGACCGGGATTGCATTCAGTCATTAAGCACGATTGCATCCACCTCCAAATACTATATTGAAGCTCAAAACATTATGGGTGATGTGCTGGAAAGAACCAATGACTATGACAATGCGTTGCGTACGATCGAAGCAGTTAAAAATCCGACCCAACGGCTTAAATCGGCTTATCAACAATTAGCATATAAAAGAGGCTTGCAGCTCATCCGGGAAGAACGACCCGGCGAAGCACGCAATTTTTTGAACAAAGCCATTACCCCTTCGTACGATCAAACCATCTCCACTTCTGCAAAATACTGGATCGCGGAGATGGATCATCGCTGGCATGATTACGACAAATCCATCGATGAAGTAAGTGTATTCCAGGCAGACCCGACATCCAAATCCCTGCGGGATGTCTCTTTACTGCCTATGTCGTATTATTTACAGGGCTATAATTATTTAAAAAAAGAAAATTACCTGCAGGCCGGTGAACAATTTAAATTCGCCATCGATCAACTGGGTCGCAAATCTTTTAGCAACCAGCAAGCATTGCTCGGGGATTCTTATTTAAGGGCAGGAGATTGCGCATTCAAAAGAAATAAATACGACGATGCACTCAGTTATTATGGACAAGTCATCAATCGTAAATATGCTGGAAATGATTATGCTCAATATCAATCGGCCATCATACAAGGGCTAAAAGATAATGGCAAAGAAAAAATGGAAGCGGTAGCAAGGCAAAAATCTGTTGACAACGGTCTTGAATTACATACGCATAATTTTACTGAATGTATAAAGAGCCGCAAAGCGGAAAATTTAAAAACGCCCATACAGGCCGGGGCGCATGTAGCCACTGTATGCCAGATGGGTAATATTGCATTTAAAACCGGAAAGAAAATTTACTGGGATGCGGCTGCCGGCAAATTCACCGATGCAGACGCCAACAAATACATGAAAGCCGAATACCATAACGGTTATAAAATGGCGATGTCTTAGAAGCTGTCTAAAAATGCATGATTGTAATACCAGCAGCAGCTTTCATGGAATCTTTAGTTGCGTCGCAAGCACTTCATTTGCTGT
>CALMKY010000525.1 GCA_937867195.1 uncultured Saprospiraceae bacterium
ATCCAGCAATCGCAGAGATTCCCCTTGATCGAGCCATCGGTCATTGACTTCCAGTACGCCTGAAATTACATAGGCGTATGCCGGAAGACCCTCTATGATCTTTTTTGAGATGACTCTTTCCCCAATACGACACAGTACAAATTGAAACCGATGATATTCCAGAATTTGAACACACGTATTCATACCGATCGAATCAAATGTCTGAACTACATTGGACGATTTGATTTTCATCTCCTGAATGGAAACGATGATGATCTGAGCCAAAGCATTTGAAAGATTTTTTAATTTACATTCTTCCTGTATCCAATACATGCCACAGGTTCCTGGTTCCATTTGAGTCGTGATTTCTTTATCTATGAGGGCAAATTCGCCAACAGTAGGTAAGTAAAATAGGGCATTCAAAACAGGAAGACGGATGAATTCATGCGGCGCCAGTGTAATTTCATATAATGCGTGAATCACTTCATTTACCTGTGTGGAATAAATTCTAAAAGCTGGAGACTCCTTTTTAATTACATGATCGATGGTAAAAATTCTGAAGTCCATTCAATACTTAAATAAAAAAGCCCCAATCGAAGGGGCCTAAAAACTTGATATGATTAAAGCTACTCTATTAAATTAATCAGGCGTTGACTACAATGGTATGATTCAATGTATATCCGTTTTCCACACTTCCGGATAACCCGGCCAACTCCAGACCATATCCATCACTAAATATACCATCGCGTTCATTGGAAGTATCGGCTTTACCTCGTTTGTAAAAATTAGTTGCGGTAGTATACACGGTATCGCAAATGGCAGCAGGAAATGCAATTTGAGTTACCAATAAAGATTTACCGCTCGCATCGAAAACATGAACGTGAATGTGCACTGCACGCCCTGAATACCATCCGGGGAAAATGGTTTGAAAACTTGCTTGTCCATTTGCATCGGTTGTCTGTCTTCCCCGTAGAAAATGTGCACTGGTTGAATTACCATATTCAGAATAATTACCATCTGCATCGCAATGCCAAATGTCCACACTCACATTGGATAATGGATTACAGGCATTTTTGCCATTCTTAATGACGATGTTTGCCACCATAGGAGTTCCCTGGCGATCCGCCCGGATATCTTTGATGATAAAATTGGTCGGTACATGGGTAGGATATGGTCCTTCGGTCTCTGTGTTGGTAATACTGCATTTTGCAGAACTACTCCCATTATTCGTACCGCTGATGCTATCCGTCGAGGTGGCATTGGTACCACCTTCAGGATCTTTTATGCAAGCCTGCACCAAGGGAGATAAACTAATCAATCCAATACTTTTCAATAAGAAATCTTTTCTATTCATGATTTTTCTACAACAGGTTATGTATTCAATTTGGTATTGGATCTGATGTTTAGTTGCACGATTTCACAAAATTTTAAAATTTAATTAAAGAATTGAAAATATATAATCCTGAATAAAAACGGATCTCCGAATTAATGATTATAGTATTCAGACTCAATTCTTTCTCCGATCATAAATTTTTTCAATTTCTTTCGCTAATTCCCAATCTTTATCTGTTATTCTATGATTGGCACTATGAGTTGTCAGGGATATTTCGACACGATTCCACACGTTGGACCAATCCGGATGATGGTTCATTTTTTCACAAACAAATGCTATTTCTGTCATAAAAGAAAATGCCTGGGTAAAATCAGGAAACATAAATGTTGCGGATAGCCTGTCATTTTTTTCAGTCCACATAGAAAATAATTACAATATTATATTTCACCATTTACAAAAGGATATCCAACGCATGTTAATTTAAAAATTCAGTTAGTACTGATATTTCATTTCTCTCATTTACGAATTACGACATACAACTTACTATATATTGAAGAATTGTAAAAAATTGCATCACAATTCGTATATCGTAAATCGTATATCGTAAATCATAAATATCAGATAGTAATAACTCTACTACTTCTTTGGTTTCGCCATCATGGCTGCTACAGGAGGTATTGGTGCAGGCACATGATTTTTAACCGGCTTAATGGACTTTAAATAAGCAAAAACCGCAGATATTTCATCATTGGTCATATTTTTATACATTTCCCATGGCATAGGGGGTAGGATATCTCTTGATTCTGCCAAGCCATGATATTTGCCCTCACGCAATACTTTTACAAGTCTGTCTTCGGTCCAGGTACCGGTACCGGTGCTGTCATCCGGCGTAAGATTTGCAGCAAATGAAACGCCCCAAGGTCCACTGAAAGCATTGTCCCGTGCAACCATCAGGCCTTTGGCTTCGGTAGACTTGCGATCAAAATCTTTAATGATGGACGGCGTTTTTTCCTGGGCACCAGATAATAATAAATCAACTGCTAACTCCGGTCCTTTGGGTCCCATTTTAGTAGGCGTATGACAATCATTACATCCTCCTAATAACACAAGATGCTCTCCCCATTTTTCTTTGGAATCATAACCACCGAAATAGGTTTTTGCTTTGGCATTGGCTTCCGGCGTTGTGAGGACAGGATCTGCACTCGCTGCAGCAGGTTTCTGCTGATTGCATTGTGAAAAAAATAAAATCACAATTGCAAACGTAAGTAAAGTAAAAAATTTTTTCATATATAAAAGGATTTAGTTTTTCAGAGCAATGCAATAAAATTACTAACAATAGTCAGTACCTAGTTAGTCCCTCAAAAAGAAAATTATTGGCCTACGTCTTCTCCTAAAGACTTATCTGCTGATAATAAAAAGACAAATCCTCTTATTATTTAATCAAAAAAATGCAAATCACTCAATGAAGGAATGCCATTTTCTTTAGGTGCGGCCAATGGCCTTCTCGCTTGTAAAAATGAATGCAACCTTGATTCAGTAAAATCAGGATCACCCCGTTTTAAGCTTTGAACCCGCACATAGCCGGAGGAATGTATAATCTTTCCATCTCCCAAATACATCGCTACGTGAGTTACTTTTTCGGGTTTATCATTACTCGCATGACGGCCAAAAAACAATAGATCACCCGGCAGAATATTTTTTAAAGTGGTATCCGATGGGATGGGTTTACCGACTCTCACCTGTTGTGAAGCATCCCGAGGTAATACCAGGCCGTGTAAATAATATACCATTTTGGTAAAGCCGCTACAATCCATTCCATTACCAGATGTACCTCCCCATAAATAGGGTCTGCCCAAAAAATTAAAAGCAGTTTTAATAACCTGATTGGGTTGTAATTGAGTTTTTGTCTCCTCTTTCCATTTCTTTACTTCATTTACGGATCCGGTATTGATATAACCTTTACGTCCATCTGCCAAAGCGACCTCATAAAAATTACCCGACTTATTTAACAGGGTTATGATGGCGCCGATCGAGAGAGGCGAAACGATATTGCTTGCATCGCCGGGTTTGTCTACGATATAGGATTGGTCCCGTATCGTGATCAGCTTAGGTTTGGATAGATAGTCTTTTAACGCAATTGTATCCAAGGGTACGATCGCATCGTTATCTATCCACCCCAGATAATCATCGGGCGATTGGCTTAAGGTCCAGCTACCGGATGATTTATACAACCTGACTACAGAACCGCAAAGCAATTGATCCACCATTTCCTGGTTGTGTCCTGGATTGGCACGCATATTGGCAACCGGAATGGTAATCACTCCGTAGATTTTAGTTCCTAATTCTTTTTCCGGGAGCATTTGGAGGCTATCAAGGATGTTAAACGATTTTAATGCTGTCAGCAATTCCTTTCTAATATTGGCGCCGGCCAGTTCGCCGGTAAGGACGATCTTACCGGTAGTACTCGTATTTGCTTTTATATTGAATATTGAAGTACGTTTATCGGGTGCATATTTATTTTGTAATTGATTGAGTACTTCCGTTACTTTAGCGGGCACAGGATTTTGATTAAATAATCTGGATACACTGAACAGAATTATGAAAAGACTTTTCATGGTCCAAAATTAGAAATTATCATCCTGAATGAGGCTAAAAAAATGGGCCGAATACCAATAAAGGTACCCGACCCTGTCCACCTACTCTTTAGGAAGAATAGTTCTTTATTAAAAGACTTTGTTGACGGCTGACGACACTAAGTACCTATCCATTGAATTCGCTTCACTCCTAATCGTAAATTCTGGAATCTGCAGCAAAAATCCTCTCAGTACTCTATGTTACAAAATTAATTGCGAGGTTCCACCGTACCGCTACCCGATACTTTAGCTTTTACTTTTGGGCTACCTTTATACCGCACATCACCACTACCAGAAATGGCTGCATCAAGGGATTCACTTGCATTGACATCGATATTGCCCGATCCGGACATTCCGATTTTCACTTTTGATGCAGGGAAATCGAAAGCGGTTACATCACCGGATCCAGAGGTTGCAACGACCAATTCTTTGGTATGACCCTTGAGATTGACATTACCGGAACCACTGATACCGCAAAGTACGGGCCGCTTCCTGTATACCCATTTTATGCCGGGCCGCCCAATCGGTTGTATCAAAGGATTGTTCCGCATACGGAACCTGGTATTGCGTCGCCAGGGCTTGCACCAATCGGGCATCTTCATCACTA
>CALMKY010000526.1 GCA_937867195.1 uncultured Saprospiraceae bacterium
GGGATAAAGCATTTTTCATTCTAAGATAAGACTCTTCCATCTGGCTGAGTTGTGTTTTAGTAGACACGCTATCTTGAGTTAATATTTGACGGGTCAGGTTTTCTCTTTTGACCTGATAGTTGTATAAATTTTCCGATGATTTGAGATCCTGAAGACCGATTGCATTTTGTTCGTAAAGCCTTTTATTTAGGTCAAATACCCGCTTTGCTTCTTCGAGGGCACTATTGACATCCGCCATCTGATTGAGTTGCCGAATTGTATTTTGATCGGCATTGGTCTTGGAGATTTGCATCTGAGTCAATACATTGAATACCTGCGTCTCCTGGTTAGCAAGCTGTAACTCCAGGTCTGTATTGCTTAGTTTAAGAATGGGTTGTCCTTTTTTCATCACAGCACCATCTTCTACATAACGTTCTTCCATTCGTCCTCCTTCCTGGGCGTCCACGTAAATGGTCGTAATCGGCATAACAACCCCGTTGATCGGTATAAATTCTTTAAAAGGTCCCTTCGTCACTTCACTAATCATCATCCGTTCGGTCTCAACATTGAGTTTTGATTTACCGGTAGATGATTTGATAGCCATATAAATCAATCCTATTAAAGCGGCCCCTCCTAAAATGGCCAAAATGCGGCCTGTAGTCCATGTCTTTTTTTCTATTGGTCTATCCACTTTTTGATTTATTTTGTTTTGTTAAATAGATCATCATATATAAGTGTGCCAAAAATATTACAGTTCTGATTTTCAGTACTTTAAGTAATTAAGGAGATGAAATGAGTGTTCGAAAATGATACAGTAGTGTACGCAAAGCAACCTCAGCCGGTTTATATTGTCATTATAGGGTGGTGACAGTACAATCTTTTTTACCGAAATTTGAGTGGAGAATGAAGCTCAAAGACAGTACGATATTGATTGTAGATGATGATCTGGATGTCCTGACAGCCGTCAGATTATTATTAAAACCTCTGGTCAAATCGATTGACTTTAGCAGGTACCCGGATGAGCTGAAGTCGTTATTAAAAGAAAAAGAATATGATATTATTCTGCTGGATATGAATTTCCGAAGCGGGATTCAAAGTGGCAATGAAGGGTTATACTGGCTCAAAGAAATAAAGCGGATTAGGCCTGAGACACAGGTAATTCTAATTACAGCGTATGGGGATATCGATTTGGCAGTAAGATCATTAAAAGAAGGGGCCGAAGATTTCGTTCTTAAACCATGGCAGAATGAAAAGCTGATTGGTAGCATCAGCGATGCGTTCCAAAAGAAAAAGAAATCACATTCTTTACAAGCAGCTCAGTTGCCGGAAGTATCCTTATTAGGTGAATCTGAAATTATGAAGTCACTGATGATCAAAGCTGAAAAAGTGGCTGCAACAGATGCCAATATCCTGATTCTCGGTGAAAATGGTACAGGGAAAGATGTGCTTGCATCCATCATTCATTTCCATTCCATCAGGGCCGACAAACCACTTGTAAAGGTAGACCTCGGGGCCCTTACCGAATCCTTATTTGAAAGCGAACTCTTTGGTCATAAGAAAGGATCATTTACAGATGCAAAAGAAGATCGTATCGGTCGTATCGAAGCTGCCCAGGGAGGAACTTTGTTTCTCGATGAAATTGGAAACATCAGTCTTACCCAACAAGCCAAATTGCTTACGGTCATTCAAAACAGACATATTACCCGGATTGGATCGAATGTCCCAAGTCAAATTGATATCAGACTGATCAGTGCTACCAATCTCCCGATGAGTGAACTTGCCAACGAACATAGATTTAGACGAGACCTATTGTATAGAATCAATACCGTCGATCTGGTTTTACCCCCTTTGCGTGAACGTGATCAGGATATAGAATTATTAGCAAAGCATTTCTTAAAACAGTATGCTCAAAAATATTTTAAACCGGACCTGGTGCTCGGCGAGCAAGCCGTGAGCAAACTGATGACGTATTCCTGGCCGGGCAATATTCGTGAATTACAGTATACGATCGAAAGGGCCGTGATCCTTTGTGATAAAAACGAGCTTACCGCAAATGAAATCATCTTTTCATCTTTAGAAACTCCGATTGAACACAAATCGGATCATGATTTTTCTTTAAGCAATGTAGAGAAAAACACCGTGATCAAAGTGTTGGAAAAGCACAATGGTAATATTTCGAAAGCTGCAAAAGAACTGGGTATTACGAGGACAGCGCTGTACAGAAGATTAAGTAAGTACGAAATTTGAACCTAATTTCCCCCGGACCTCTTCTTTTCATCTTCCACTCCGGTATTGTGCAACCTGGCTTTTGCGACGGTATTCTTTCCAAATCGATATGTGTAAGATAAAGTAATAAACCTGGAATCCCATCTTCTATCTGTAAACCAATCCTGGTTTTGATACTGTACGATTACGGCAATATGGTTGGTCTTAAAAAGATCAGCCGCTGCTAATTTTACTGTATGCTTTTTATCATTGGATGTTTTCTGAATTCCTATGGATACCTGAGCTAAATTCCTGATGATAAATTGCCCCCAGACATTTTTTGACTGGTAAAAACCTGTGAACTCTGCTGTCCAACCATCTTTTCCTAGGACAAAAGAATTATTCATAGTCATATCCCATGCTGTGTAATTATTTTTCAGCAAACCATGTTGAAGCGGGCTGGTGTACATATTTTTATTGGCACTCATAGAGACATTTGCAGAATACCAATTCTTAATATTCAATGGGAAATTAACCGAAAGATCATATTGTTTAAAATCCTGCAGATTCGCCGGTACCTGTGTGGATATCTTGGTTTGATCATCTTGTACAAAGACATCTGTGATTACGTTTTTTGATTGGATATACGATAGCGTAAAATTATATTTGGAAGCTAAGGTATAACCTAATTGAAGAGAATTGGTCAACACCGGCAACAGGTACGGATCACCGCTAACATACGTATAATTATCAACCAAGATTTTAAAGGGGTTTAATTGACGGTAATTAGGTCTGTCAATTCTGCGACTATAGGAAATGGAAATATCATTTTTCTCATTCAATTTTTGGCTGACTGCCATACTCGGAAATAACTGAGTATATTCTCTTTTAAGACTTTCATTTTTAGTAAGCTGATTTCCATTTGATCGCGTCTGTTCTACGCGCAAGCCTAATTGAAAAGAAGTTTTATTTATTTCTTTGGAAATATTAGTATAAGCTGCATGGACACTTTCGGTGTAAATAAAGTGATTGGATCTGTTAGCATCCAGGACTGGATTTCCAGCTTGGATGTTGAAAAATTTTACATCGTTATCCGTCGTTACACTACTTAATTTTATACCGGATTCTATTTTACCATTTTTTATTGGACGTACAAAATCCAGTTTAGCTGATTTGATTGAGATATCGCTTAATTGATCACTGTTTTGTGTATTGCTGGATATTGGGTTTTGACTAGCATCGAATAAATGAATGAAAATATCCTGGTAGGGTCTGGCGTGATAATGTCCGATGTCCAGGTCACCAGTGATCTCTGTTCCAGTAGCATTCAACGTTCTTTTAAAATTAAGATTGCTTAAAACATTATACCGGCTATCGTTTAATAGATTTGACGTGCGATTCGTAAATAAAGTTTCTCCGTCTGGTCTTGAAACAATGGCATCCGATATTCCATCCCGATTACCATGATAGAACGTACCATTCAATAATATCCCGATAATTGTTTTTTTATCGGCATAATAGTCGACCCCAAATCTTGAATTAAAACTTCGTTGCGGCTGGCGGGTAAACGTGTTTTGATCAAAGACAGATTCCACGGGACCACTGCCGTTTTCAAAAAAGGTTCGGTTTATATGAAAATCAGTAAACGATTTTGGAGCTATGAAGGCATCGGTTGTAAACAAATTCCACTTCTTATTTCTAAAATTTACATTGGCATTCATAGATGGTTTACCATAAACCCCCTGGCCATAACTAATTCCAGCTGAGCCATTGTACCCATCTCGCTTGTCTTTTTTGAATCTCAGATCGATGATACCCGCATTACCGGCCGCATCGTATTTTGCAGAAGGGTTGGTAATCAATTCTATTTTTTCAAGGTTAGATGAAGGGATGCTTTTTAAATAAGTAATTAAATCCACTCCGGATAATGGTGTCGGTTTGCCATCGATCATGATCGTCACACCAGATTTACCTTTGAGGTTGATACCACTCTCCTGGTTTACCTGCACTCCGGGAGATCTCTCGAGTACTTCGAGCGCGGTAGACCCGGTGCTGACTATACTGTTTTCTACATTGACGATCATGCGATCTGCTTTGCGTTCAACAAACGGCTTTTGCGCTTGAATTGTAATTTCCTTTAGTTCATTGCTTTTTACAAGCAATCTTACATTGTCCGCAATTGCAGGATTGTGCTGATCTGTTACGCTGAATGGCTTACTCCAAAATTTAGTATAGCCTATCTCGTTGACATAAATCAAATAAGCTCCCGGATTTAAATTTTCAAATTCCAATAAACCTTCTTTGTCACTCAAGGCTGCTTTTACAAAGCTGGAATCGGGCCGCATCAAATTGACTGTAGCGGCTTCTATGGGTTTATCATTTTCATCCAAAACATAAGAAATGATTTTTAATGATTGTCCATAGCTAGAAAATAAAATGGATATCGAGAGAATACTTAAGAAGAATTTCATTTGAAAAAAATTGATCGCACAAAACTATGCGTCCCTTGATTTTACGATATCACTTCAACAGGGTGAATTAAGAAAATACCCCAAACGGGGTGAGTGAATGAACAATGCTACTTTATAATTTTAGTTTATCGAGCATTTGTTTTGCGTTGTCATTGGAATTATCCATACTAACTGCTTTTGTATAATTTAATATAGCTAATTCCTTATTTCCAGATCGCCAATAG
>CALMKY010000527.1 GCA_937867195.1 uncultured Saprospiraceae bacterium
CATCTGCTCGTTTAGGCTTTTTCTTAATGATAGAATGGATGATATTGCTGTCTATTTTTTTCTCACTATCCGACATGGCGAGGTAGACAAGATGGCTTGCTTCTTTGGGGATGGTGCCGTCATCATTCAGTTTGTCCAGGATTTCTGCATAATTTTTGATAGGTACAAATTTGATCAACCGATCCCGAATCAGATCGGCATTGTATAAAATAAAAACGACCAGCGTTATAAAAAATGCAATAATAAAAGTAAAGTAACCTCCATGTTCAAACTTGTCAAGGTTGGATATTAAGAAAATGATTTCAATCGAAATCATCAAGACGGTTCCTATAAATGGAAGTGTAAAATTGTGTAATTTGATGCGATAATAATATCCCAGAAGGAGTGAGGTCATCAGCATATTGACGATGATGGCCATTCCATAGGCCGCCTCCATATTCGTAGATTTTTCAAAATGCAAAACGACCAGTAAACAACCTGCCATTAAAATCCAGTTGATGGAAGGTATATAAATCTGACCTTTCCAGTCACTGGGATAATTGACTTTCATTTTAAGCCATAGCTTTAGTTTCATCGCTTCATTGATGAGGGTAAAAACGCCAGAGATCAGGGCCTGGCTTGCGATGATAGCGGCCAACGTAGCGATGACCAATCCGAACGGCAAAAACCATTTGGGCATCAGTTCAAAAAATATTCTTTTATCATCCGCTATGACTTGGCCATCCAGATTGTGCATCACCCAGGCGGTCTGACCGAAATAATTGATCAGCAACATGACCCAGACAAATGCCCAGCTGATCCGGATATTGCTTTTACCTACATGACCCAAATCACTGTACATCGCTTCAGCCCCGGTTGTACATAGAAATACAGAACCGAGTAACCAAAAGCCTTTTGGATATTGAGTTAACAGCTTGATTCCGTAGATTGGATTGATGGCTGCTAAGACTTCGGGGTGATGGAGGATATCTCGTATCCCTAAGGCCCCCAACATCAAAAACCAGACAGCCATGACAGGACCAAATGCAAGTCCCACAATATGAGTCCCTGATTGTTGAAATAAAAACAAACCGATGATAATACCGATTACAATGGGTAATGTATGAGTAAATGATGGATACAAAACCTGAATTCCTTCTACGGCGGATGCAATAGAAATAGGTGGTGTGATAAAGCCATCTGCGATCAACGTCGCGCACCCAATCATAGCAGGGAATATGACCAATTTGGGATTAAACCTTCTCACCCTGGCATACAATGCAAAGATGCCCCCTTCACCTTTGTTATCTGCATTCAATGCAAGTATAACATATTTGAGGGATGAAACGATCAGTAATGTCCAGAAGACCAGTGAAACACCACCATACAATAAATCTTTACTTACAGGTCGGTCCCCTACGATGGCTTGCATAACATACAATGGAGACGTTCCGATATCTCCAAAGACAATTCCCAGCGCCACCAACAATCCACCCCACGTCCATGCTGAATGATTACTTTTTGTCTGATCCATAGTTATGATTGGAACTCTTGTTTCGGCTTTATTCAATACTCTGTTTCAAATTTAAAAATAAACCAATTGTAACAAAATTAGTTTACAAATAAAGTGCCGGCATTGACATAATAATTGAAAACAGTACCTCCGGTAAAGGACCAGGTATTGAAGTCTGCATTTCCACTACCTGAACTAGCAGCATGAATTTTATAGGCTCTGATGGCTTGCATGGTTCGATTCCAGGTAAGCGGATTGGAAGCCAGGCAAACTTCCGGACCAAGATTTTGATTGATCAGAAAATAGGCATCATTGATTCCATATACTTTTCCAATACCATTCTGATCTATGCAAACTGCCGTTTGTTCGTCGATGCCGATTCCCCGGATGGTGGTGTTGCCATTATCTTTCATAATCCGGGCCATAAAAGCTATATGGCGGCCGGTCCGGTCCCGTTGGGTATAATGACTATCCGTGATCAGGTGATGTAATAACGGTATTGAAACAAAATCTTCATGCCCCAAGGTCATATCGGCATAATAAGGATTATTCAATGCTTTCGCCGAAGTCGCACTGTTTTTTAAAGCACTGTAATAATCAGACCCCAGGATAGCCAATCCTGCACTCGTTCCCCCTACCGGTACATGCTTCGTATTGATTAAAAAATTAATGGCATCTTCAGTCCCGGTATTTTTCCAGTAGTTTACATAATCAGATTGATCACCGCCGGCGATAAATAATGCTTCCGCGTTTCGTATCTTATCTGTTACCAGGGTCAAATCTGCTTTTGTACGGCTGTCAATGATAATGGTTTCGACGCTGTTCACATTTGCCAGCCCGTACATATAAGCGTTGTATCCATCTGCTCCGGTAGCCCGGATGACTACAATATCACCACCCCCGCTTCGCTGTAAAAACCATTGAATTGCTTCGTCCACATCAGTGCCTCCTCCCATGAGTAGAATGCCGGGACTCGCGGTCGTATTGACATCGGATGCATCACCGGTCAGGTACGTTACCACAAGTGGGGCTTTGATATCAAAAGTTTGGGATCTTGAGTCTTGTAAAGATACTTCTTGCAGAGTGCACGATGAAACGATTAAACTGGAAATCAGTATGGTATAAATCAATCGCATAAGATGTATAAAATTATGGATCGAAGATAACTAATTATACTGTGACAGCAAGGCTGGCAAATTGTCAAGTGGCACTACTATTTAGAAATAAAATGAATGCACGAATTCATCGGATAGATTGTGTCGTACATCTTAAAATTATTTAATTGTGAAAGGAGGAAAATTCATTTTGACCTGGTGAGCGGTGGCAATTGCATTCATTAGCTAAGACTCGTTCAGGACCATGCCAAGTCAATTGTATAGGATGATTCTCACTTAGTTCCTTAAAGCCTGCAATTCCATATCTTCACTTATATGAAAATTTATTTCTGGCTTCCGATTGTAATATTCTGGGCTTGTCATCCTGCGCAAAGGCCTGACCTCATTCTGTACAATGGAAATATTCATACTATGGTATCTCCATCCGATCGTGTAAGCGCGATAGGCATTCAAAATGGAAAAATCATAGCGACAGGAAATGACCTGCAAGTTTTACAGCTCAAAACTCCAATGACCCAATTGATTGACTTACATCAAGCTTTTGTTCTTCCTGGTTTTACGGATGCTCATATACATCCGATAAGCGGAGGTCTGGCATTATTAGAATGTAATTTGACCGACCTCACCTCCAGGAATGAGATCCTGGATAGTTTAAAAAATTATGCAATTCATCATCCTGAGAAAGAATGGATTCGCGGGGAAAACATGTGGTTGGCTGCATTTCCGCGGGGTAATGCTTTGGCTTTATCATTGGATAGCATTATTCCGGATCGGCCGGTGTACATATCTTCCAGTGATGGTCATAATGCCTGGGTCAATACCAAAGCATTGCAAATGGCTTATTTGTCCAGAGAAACACCGGATCCTGAACATGGGAGAATTGAAAGAGATGCACAAGGAAATCCATCCGGTACGTTGAGGGAATCGGCTATGAACCTGGTCAGACAACATCTTCCTGCTTATTCTGACAAGGATCGAAGACAGGCTTTGCTGACAGCCATTCAACAAGCCAATCAATTTGGACTGACTTCATTGAATGAAGCAAATGCACATCCGGATGATGTCAGGACTTATCTTGAATTGGCAAAGGAAAATAAACTCAATGCGCATATTAATATCTCACTTGCCTGTGATATCAGCAAAGGACTACCGGAAGCACAAAGGGTAATCAGTTTGCGTGATAGCCTGAAAGCAGTGCACACCGATGTCTATACCAATGAAGTAAAACTATTTATGGATGGAGTCGTGGAAGGTAAGACGGCAGCCATGTTAGCCAATTACAGCGACGACCATCAAAAGGGTATCGCGAATGCATCTGCGGATATGGCGTCTAACATCATCATGACCCTGGATCGTGCAGGATTGCAGGTTCATGTACACAGCATTGGAGATCGAGCCACAAGAATGACCTTAGATGCATTTGAATATGCTTTAAGTGTCAATGGTAAGCGAGACAGCCGGCATCATATAGCACATTTGCATGTGGTCGATCCGGCAGACTACGATCGGTTCAGGACATTGAATGTAATCGCTAATTTTCAGTCATTATGGGCTACCTGGGAGGATACTTATATGACTGAATTAAATAAACCATTTCTTGGCAAGGAACGGATGGAACTTCAATATCCGATGGGTACACTTTTACGTCATGGGGCTACGCTTGCATTTGGAAGTGATTGGGATGTGAGTACTCAGAATCCATTTATGGCGATGCAGGTAGCCGTGACTCGACGAGGTCCTGATAGCATGGTCAGATCAGCCTGGACACCTCAGCATTTAATCGATCGTTACAATGTCATCAAAGGGTATACGCGTAACGGGGCCTATCTTACTTTTAGAGAAAAGGAAACCGGTACTATTGAAAAAGGTAAGTGGGCGGATATCCTTGTATTGGACCAGGACATTTTACATACAGACGTATTCAAAATTTATAAAACCAAGGTTTTGACTACTTACTATAAAGGGCAAATCGTGTATGAATACTTACAATCACATTAAACACAGCTTAATATGAATTTAAAAATTATAATAATAAGATAATGTCTGGCAGATCTGTTCGCAGTGATAAGAATTACAATTAACATTGAAAGAAAAATTTTAAAAATGAAAAAATACTTATTCTTATTCCTGTTACTGGTTGCATCGATTGGCATGGTTTCATCTCAACAGGCTACCACAGCTGCTCCGGATGTGCATCTCAAAAAAGATGGTACACCTGATAAAAGATATAAAAGCAAGACTCAGACGACCGGGAATGCATCCACAGCCAAAACTGCGACGACTACTGCGGCAACTCCTGCCAGCACTTCCACGGGAAGCCCTACTGCCAATAGTGTTCATCTTAAGAAAGATGGCACTCCCGATAAAAGATATAATTCTTCTACCAATGCCAGTACATCTACAGATTCCGCTTCGGCTAACGAGGTACATTTAAAGAAAGACGGTACTGTAGACAAAAGATATAAAACCAGCAGTGCCAATACAGCCACTACTTCTGCTCCTGCGACATCTGCTGCTAGTACTCCAACACCAACGACAACAGCGACTGCTAAACCAGCAGCCACTACTTCTACGCCGGCTACTACTGCAAAATCAACTAACACACAGGCTGCAACCGCTACTGCCGGACAATCCGTAGGTAAAGATGAAAAAGGTCGTACCATTTATCAAGGTCCAAACGGTGGTAAATACATCATTTCTGCTAATGGTAAAAAAGAATATATCGAACTTGGCCATGGAAATGATCCGGCAGTTGGTACGGATGCCAAAGGGCGTACGATTTATCAAGGCCCACAAGGTGGAAAATATGTATTGAATAATGATAATCGCAGGGATTATATTGAGACAAAAAAGCAATAAAGTACTAAATAAAATATAAGATGAAATAAGGCGGGTAGAATAATTTCTATTCGCCTTTCTTATTTGATCAAAACCAGTCTGGAAGATCATTCCATTTTCTACCCCTATTTTTGTATACATTTTTTTAATCATACGAATAAGTGAAAGATAATTTTAATCTAAATAATAAGGCGGCTCAATACAAACCAGGTTATGAAGAAAAAGCTGTATTGGTAGGTGTTGCCATTGCAGCCCAATGGGAATCTCAGGTCAACGAGCATCTTGATGAATTGGAATTTCTGGCGTCTACATCAGGAGCAAAGGTGGTGAAGCGGTTTTTTCAGCGATTACCTCATCCCGATTCACGACATTATATCGGTAGCGGTAAATTGGATGAAATAAGACAATATGTAGAAGCACATGAAATAGACTTAGTGATTTTCGATGATGATCTTACCGGGAAACAAACAAATAATATCGAAGAAACTCTTAAAGTAAAAATCGTGGACCGGTCTTCCCTGATCCTGGACATATTTGCTAAGCGAGCCCAGACAGCACAGTCAAAAACGCAGGTGGAGCTGGCCCAGTTGCAATATTTATATCCACGGTTAAGGGGATTGTGGACCCACCTGGAAAGACAACGGGGAGGGATTGGTATGCGGGGTCCCGGAGAACAAGAAGTAGAGACCGATCGCCGGATCGTAAAACAAAAAATACAATTACTCAAAGAAAGGTTAGAAAAAATAGATCAGCAAGCAAGTACCCAAAGGAAAAATCGAGGCGAACTCATACGGGCTGCCCTGGTGGGTTATACGAACGTCGGTAAATCAACCATTATGAACCTCATCAGTAAATCTGAAGTGCTGGCCGAGAATAAATTATTTGCTACCCTGGATACGACGGTGCGAAAAGTTTTTCTTGAAGACATGCCCTTCCTTTTTTCGGATACAGTTGGTTTTATTAGAAAGCTTCCTCATCATTTGGTGGAATCCTTCAAATCTACCCTGGACGAAGTAAGAGAATGCGATATCCTCGTTCATGTGATCGATATCTCTCATCCACAATATGAAGATCATCTTAAAACGGTCATGCAGACATTGATTGAAATTAAAGCGGATGGCCATCCAATGCTGATGGTATTCAATAAGATGGATGCTTACCGGGAAAAGCATTTTGATGCTTTATTAAGTGATGAAGAAAAAATCAATCTCGAAAATCAACTCAAAGAGACCTTGAAGTCGCGCTACGATTATCCCATGGTCTTTATATCCGCGCTTAATAAAGATCGTATCGATGAGTTTAGAAAGGTATTATCTCAAATGATAAAGCAACAATATGTGGTACGATATCCATATCTCGTGAAAACCTGGTAATAATTTCCCACAAGCGCCAATCTCAAAATAAAGTGCAACTATGAGACACTAAAATCTTAAACCCATCGTACTTCGTACCTCGTATTTCTCAAATAAAAACATGTTGTCATTCCAAGAGCTAAAAAAATATTCCGATCTCCTGCTCGATTATAGTCTCGAAATCCGGGAAGGATCCAAATTATTAATTCAATCGACTACTTTGGCTGAGCCATTATTGATCGAATTATACAAAGGATCAATGCAACGGGGAGCCATCATCGAAATCAGCTTTGTCCTGAAAGATCAGGATGCAATCTTCAATCAATATGCTTCCAATCAAGCATTGCAATGGGTCAATCCCACCTATCGATTTGCTATGGAGTATTTTGATGCTTATTTATACATCCGGGCACCTCATGTAAATGCTGCTTATTATCCTATGTCGTCTGATAGGCAATTGATGAGAAGGCAAGCGCTCGAGCCTTTTACAAAGTTTTACAACCAACGGACCGGCAACCGTTCAATGAGAAGATCATTATGCCAATATCCCACACAGGCTTCGGCCAATGAAGCGGATATGACTTTAGAAGAATACGAAGTATTTGTAATGCAATCCTGTTTTCTCCATCAGGATACTCCAATCGATGAATGGAAGTTATTGTCCGGACACCAAAAGCACATAGTAGATTATCTCAATCAATGTTCTGAATTTACCTATATCAACCCTAAAACCAATATTTCATTTTCAACTGAAGGCCGTACCTGGATCAATAGTGATGGTAAAACCAATATGCCAAGTGGTGAAGTATATTCATCTCCCGTTGAAGACTCTATGAACGGTCATATTTTCTTCGATTATCCATTTTTATATCAAAACCAATTGATTCAGGGCGTGAGCTTAGAAGTAGAAAAAGGCCGGGTGGTAAAGGCAGTAGCTGAAATTGGAGATTCGATCTTGCAAGAAATCATTTCAACTCCGGGTGCCGATTATTTTGGAGAAGTAGCGATCGGAACGAATCCGAATATAAACAGACCAACCCGGAATATATTATTTGATGAA
>CALMKY010000528.1 GCA_937867195.1 uncultured Saprospiraceae bacterium
ACCCAGGCGGATATGATCGTATTTGCCGGAGTGCATTTCATGGCTGAAACTGCTAAAATCTTATCTCCAAATAAAAAAGTGATTTTGCCTGATTTAAAGGCAGGATGTTCACTGGCAGATTCTTGCCCGGCAGATGCATTTGCTAAATTCAAACAGAAACATCCTGATCACCTGGTGGTCAGTTATATCAATTGCACTGCAGAATTAAAAACACTGACCGATATCTGCTGCACCTCTACCAATGCATTGCATGTAATCAATAGTATTCCCAAAGATCAAAAAATCATTTTTGCCCCGGATATTAATCTTGGTAAATACCTGGTCAAAAAGACCGGCCGGGATATGGTACTATGGAATGGATCCTGCATGGTTCATGAGATCTTCTCGCACGAAAAAATCGTAAAACTCAAAGAGCGTCATCCAGAAGCTAAATTTATCGCCCATCCGGAATGTGAACCACATATCCTCGAAATGGCAGATTATATTGGAAGTACGACCGGGCTGCTAAAGTATACTATTTCCGATGCCTCCAGTGAATACATTGTCGCTACTGAAGCCGGCATCTTACATCAAATGCAGCTCAAATCACCACATAAAACATTTATCCCGGCTCCTCCCACCAATCAATGCGCCTGTAACGAATGCCCCCATATGAAGCGCAACACCATGGATAAACTCTATATCTGCATGAAATATGAAATGCCGGAAATCATTTTGCCTGAATGGATCATCGATAAAGGAAGAGCTTGCATAGATCGCATGCTCGACATCAGTGCGAAGGCAGGTCTGGTTGGATAATTGATTCAATCCTTATAATTGCTTTTATATTTTTATATTTGAATAATATGAAAAAATATTTGCCTGCATTCCTCTGTCTGTTGATGACTACTGTATCCGCTGCACAAAAAACAAAACTTTTTGATGGCAAATCACTGGCCGGGTGGCAGGTCCCTGACAGCAATGTTTGGTACAAAGCGGATCATGGTGTCCTGGATATCCAAAGCAGCCCTGAAAAAAAAGGCTCCATTCTCTGGACTGTAAAAAAGTATAAAAATTTCATTTTCTCCACTCAATTTAAAATGATGGAAGGCACCGTAGATTCTGGAGTTTTCCTTCGGGGAGAAAATGATCAGGTACAAATCGGTATCAGCGGTTCACTTAAAAGAGATATGACCGGATCACCCTACATTCCTTCTTTACGATATCCTATCGAAGCAAAAGGCGTAGCTCAAATTTTAAAACCAAAAGACTGGAACACCATGAAGATACAACTGACCGATAAAACCTATACCGTTTGGCTAAATAATCAGGAAGTCATGACCTATACCTCAGAAAAAATACCTGACGGTGGACCAATAGGCTTACAATTACATCCCGGGAATGAAATGCATATTCAGTACAAAGACATTTGGCTTAAAGAGTTGAAATAGCCTGATACCCGCCTAAATCCCGTTTATATTTTCTTAAAATTCTTTCTTTTGGATCCATGAGGATTACGTATGTAACACGAGGGGTTAATTATTTCTTAACCATTGATGTAAAGCATTACAAAATTGTAAATTTGCTAGTCTTTAAAACAATCATTTGATGATGCAGATATTATTTTTATTGGTCACTCTTTTCAATGGTGTTGCACCATCTCCAGTTAATTGGTCCACAAAGGCTCAAAAAATCAATGATCATGAATACAATCTCATTTTCACTGCCAATATCGAGAATGGATGGAACATATATTCACAGCATATGAAAGGCGATGATGGACCGGTGAAAACATCTTTTACGTATGAAGCTCCGGATCGTATACAGTTAATCGGCAAAAATGAAGAAACAGGTGATATCCATAAAGGAATAGACGAAATGTTTGGTATAGAACTTATCAAAATAATGAAGAAAGGTACTTTCACCCAACACATTAAATTAAGAGACGCCAATGTAAAACAAATCAAAGGCTCCATCGAATATATGTGTTGTAACTCCATGCAATGCCTGCCACCGAAGCAGGTACCCTTTACCATCGATCTGAGCACCGCCAAATAATTTTATTCGATTAATACATCATCAGTATGAATTTTATCTTCATTGCAATTTTATTTTTTTTCCAGCCAGGTGAGAAAAAAATCGATCAACCGGTTCACTGGTCCCATGAAGTCCAACGACTTGGAGGAAATCAATACAAATTGATATTTAAAGTAAAAGTCGATGAAGGGTATGGTACCTACAGTCAATACCAGTTACCGAATAGTTCTGTGAGTCCAATTGAATTTATTTACGAAGACAGTTCGATCGTAAGTTTCATCGGGAAAAATGAAGAATCGGGTCATATCAAAAAAGAGTTTGACCCTAATTTCGGCGCAAACGGTGAAGACGTCATGAAGATCAAAGACTCTGCAACTTTTATACAAATTGTGGAATTTAATGATCCATCAAAAATATTAAAAGGATATGTTGATGGTATTGTATGCGATACGACTCATTGCGTTCCATTTGATGCTTATGAATTTAGTTTCAGTCCTTCCGGCGCAAAAGAGACCGATATCAATCAAAATGATAAAAACTATCTTGACCAGGCTAAGCCATCATTACAATCTTCGTACAATACGGTTCAAAGTTCGTGTACTGCAGAGGAAAAGAAAATCGATAAATCAAATCTCACTACGTTTTTATTTGGATTTATTGGAGGATTGCTGGCTCTGTTGACTCCCTGCGTATTCCCAATGATTCCCCTGACCGTGAGTTATTTTACCAAGAGCAGTAAAAACAGAGTCACGGGCATTCGAAATGGCTTGATCTATGGCTTTTCCATCATAGGTATTTATGTCGGAATTGGTTTATTGATCAATTCCATTTTCGGAGCAACGGCTTTAAACGATCTGTCGACCAATTGGATCGCCAATCTTATATTTTTTATTGTCTTTGTTGTTTTTGCCTTATCTTTTTTTGGATATTACGAAATCACGTTGCCGAGCAGTTGGAGTACGAAAACTGATTCGTTTGGTAATTCGAGTAGTCTGATCGGAATATTTTTTATGGCCTTTACACTCGCCATCGTTTCATTCTCTTGTACGGGACCGATCATCGGAACTGCCTTAGTCCAGTCCGCGACCTCCAAAATAGGTCCCCTTGTGGTGATGTTTGGATTTTCACTGGCTTTGGCATTACCATTTGGATTATTTGCTGCATTCCCGGCCTGGCTACAATCATTACCCAAATCCGGTAGCTGGATGAACAGCGTAAAAGTTGTTTTAGGATTCCTGGAATTAGCGTTGGCTTTTAAATTTTTATCGGTTGCGGACATGACTTCTCATTGGGGATTTTTGAGGTATGAATTATTCATGGCCATCTGGATTCTTTGCTTTGCCGGAATGGCATTGTATTTATTTGGATTCATAAAATTTCCTCACGACAGTCCCTTGAAGAAAAGATCAATCTTTAGAATGGCATTCGCATCATTAGTTTCTATTTGGACGATTTATTTAATTACTGGATTTTTTACGAATGAAAAGACAAAAACATATCATTCATTGTCCTTGATGTCAGGTCTCGCTCCCCCAGCCTACTATAATTTTTTCAAGCCAAGCTTAGCTGTAGACCCATCCTTACAGTCAAAATATAAAAGCTATGCAAAGGGGGCTAATAATCTCAATGTATTTAAAGATTACGAAGATGGTATCGCATATGCACGTGAAACGCAAAAACCTGTTTTATTAGATTTTACAGGTTATGGCTGTGTCAACTGCCGGAAAACAGAAGAAAACATATGGGTCGAAGATGAGATCTGGAATAAATTACAACACGATTTTGTACTGGTTTCTTTATACTGTGATGATGACACTCCTTTGAATCAAATGCTCTACTCAACCTCCCGCGATAAAAAGATTCGCAACATTGGGAATAAATGGGAAGATTTTCAGATAGTAAATTTCCAGCAAAATTCACAACCCCTGTATGTCCCGGTAGATCCGAATACCGAAGAAATTCTGGTTCCGGCACGAGGTTATCACAGCAGTATTGTGGATTACAAGAAGTTCTTACAATGTGCCCAGGAAGCTTTTAAAATAAAGCAGCGATCCAGCCTGGGTGCTCAATAACGCTCGATGTAATGATAGAGTAGACTTGCAAAAGACATTGCAGGTTTTTTTAAGCTGTAAAACTTAAATTAGTATTATGGCAAGTCACTACCTTCGGTGTTTACAATGAAATGGCGAAAAATAATTAAGTGGATATTGATCATTCTTGGGATCTTAATTTTACTATTGGTGGGAACCATCTTATATTTTTTATCTAAGAATATGGCTCCTACCACAGCTGAATTGGAAAAATCCTTTGCCGACCAGCACCTTTCAGCTCAAGTCAGAGAATTTGAATACGAAGGCTCCACGTTTAGATATCTATATCGAAAGTCATTAAATAAACCTGTCCCTTTGCTTTGTTTTGTGATGGGTGCTCCGATGTCGTTAAATGATTTTCAATTTACGATCCGGGACTCGGCCATCCATACCCGGTACGATGTCATCGTTCCGGAAAGACCCGGTTATGGAAGAGATCCTCGAGATACAGCCATGATCGACATTGCTAAGCAGGCAGACTTTATAACTCGGTTGATATTATCCGTAAAAGATTCAAACCAGCCGGTGGTTTTAGAAAGTCATTCGTATGGCGGTGCGATTGCTGCGGTCGTCAGTTATACATTGGATACCATCTGTAAGGCGCATGTCATGCTGGCACCAGTCATTGATCCTGATCATGAAAAAATATTTTTTGTGTCGCCATTACCCATTCAATTTCCATTAAAATATATAATTGATAAGCAAATGAAAACAGCTTCCCATGAAAAAATGAATCATGCCGCTGAACTAAAAAAAATCGCCTCCGTATTTAAGCAAATTCATAGCCCCATCTATCATTATCATGGGACGAAAGATATGTTGGCTCCTTCGGAGAACATTGAGTTCGTAACAAAAGCATTCGATCCCAAATATTTACACCAAACCATCATCCCGGATGAAGGGCACTTTATGGATAATAATATGGTTAGAAATAAATTGATTGAGATTGCAGATTCAATAGATCGTTAAAATTCAATGAAAATAAAATAACTGCTGTTTTGACTTTCATTTATACACCGCAAGTAGACTCTTCAGGTTCATTAGTCGATATTTTGAGATCCCATCTGCATGTAAATCCGCTTAGGTCTATCTTTGGACCATGATTAGATTGCGTATCCTATTGATTGCATTTGGTGCTTGCTTGGTCTTTGTGTCTTATGGTCAGCTATTAAATATTTCTGGTAAAATCAGGGATGAGAAAAACGAAGCATTACCATTTGCCAGCATCCAGGTATTGCAAAAAGATATAGGTGCGGTATCCAATGCCGAAGGATTTTATTCTATCCATGTGGAACCGGGTAGTTATACCGTAAGAATACAATTCCTTGGATATGGCACGAAAGACACGGTCATCACGTTATCGGGTGAATCCTTGAAATTAAATATTAAACTATATCCGGAATCACTT
>CALMKY010000529.1 GCA_937867195.1 uncultured Saprospiraceae bacterium
ACTGTTCAGATACTGGATCTTCGAAAAAATCTTCCGGGTGTCATGAAGTGGCTGGGCCTTATTTTTTTTCCGATGGGATTGTCAGCATTGATTTTCGATATTATAAATCTCAAACTTTACTCGACCATTATCAACCAGGTCGGTACGATCACCTGTACGCTTTTCCTTTATATCTGCGCAATCATCGTGTACCGAAAAGGTTACCGGCCAGCGCGGTTTTATATCATTGCAGTAAGTGCATTTTTCTTATCTATTTGCATCTATACACTTGGATTATTTGGCGTGATACCCATTAACTCGGTTACCGATAATCTCGTGGAAGCAGGTTCCGGATTGGAAATGCTATTGTTTTCATTGGCCTTAGGAGATAAAATACGCATCTATAAACAAGCCAAGGAGACGGCGGAAAAAGATTTGGTGCGATCCCTTCAAGCCAACGAAGAGCTTATTACGAATCAGAATAAAATGCTCGAGACAAAAGTATTGGAGCGAACACAAGAACTCTTTGCAGAAAAAGAAAAATCAGAAAACCTATTACTCAATATATTACCGTACGACATTGCTGAAGAATTAAAAGCCCAGGGTTTTTCCAATGCACGCCAGTATGAAAACACCTCGGTCCTGTTTACAGATTTTGTAAACTTTACCGGTATCAGTGAACAATACACCCCCACCGAATTGGTTAAAGAAATCAATACATATTTTACGGAATTTGATAATATCATTACCCAAGCCGGACTGGAAAAAATAAAGACGATCGGTGACTCTTATTTAGCCGTCTGTGGATTGCCGGTATTGAATGAAGACCATGCCATGTCAACCGTGACGGCAGCCATCCGGATCAATGAATATATGCAATCCCAAGTCAAGAATGGCAGTCAATTTCAAATCCGCATCGGCATACATTCCGGTCCATTGGTGGCCGGTATCATCGGGGTCAAGAAATTTGCTTACGATGTATGGGGCGATACTGTCAATACCGCTTCGCGCATGGAACAAAATTCAGAACCGGGCAAAATCAATATCTCCCAATCCACCTATGAATTAATAAAAGGTAAAGTTATCTGCCAATACAGAGGCAAGCTGCCGGCAAAAAACAAAGGTGATATCGATATGTATTTTGTGGAGGGTTTGAAATAATGTGAAAGGCAGCGCTTATTCTATTTACGATCCAGTGTAGTACGTATGTTTGCCATATGCCTATAACCAAAAAGAGTGCATGACCCATCTAAAGCAAAAACCTGATGTATCAAAAGACTTATATTTTAATTTCCGGTTTTTGCTGCATAGTATGAAGTCAATCATTCAAGATATTTTGTAAGGTCATGATCAACTGAAATGATTCCTATAGACAACTAAATCTTTTATTTCCTGATGAATATTATAAATGATGACATTTTCATTAACTTGGAGGTCATTAAAACCCTCCCTATATGAAGCAAAACCAATTCCATAAAAAAGTCCTCTTCTTAATGACGTTGTGGATTAGTACCCTGCAACTCCCGGCACAAAATTCCATATTGAGCGATTCGTCGCATTCAGATGGATCCTATCTTATTCTCAACAGATGGACCAAAGACAAAATTTACTCTAATTACAATTATCCCTATGTCTCTGCCGATAAAAACGAAAGTTGGTATGTAGAACAAGCAGACCAGGCAAAGGGATATGTTCGTTTCAAACATCAATTATCCGGTTACTATATGATGTCTATACTGGATTCCACTTACCTGGCCCCTTTAGGCAATCACCCGGAAGCTGCTAACTGGAAACTGGAACAAACAGGTACCTATGTACGCATCCGGCACGTGATCTCCGGCCTTTATCTGAATACCGAAACAGGCAGACTTAAATTAAGTAAATCCTTGCCCGGATGGTTGTCGAGCCATTGGAAATTAGAAAGCAGATCTTTTCAGTGGGGCGATGAAAATCAATACGCCCTCGACAATCGATGGACCCGTGAGCATTTATCTATCTATGGGTACTTATATTTATCCAAAGATTCCGTCGATCGATGGAATATTATAAATGTTTACGATGGTAAGGGTACAGTAAAACTGCGGCACAGTACTGGTCAATACCTGAGCTCAGCCCGGGATTCCATGTATCTTTCCAAAACAGATACCGGCTCCGATACACAATGGAGGATGGAGCGATATGGGGATTATTTTAGAATAGCGAATCCCAATACAGGAAATTATCTCAATAATGAAAGAAAAGGACTTTGGTCTTCCGCGACGGTCCCTACCTGGTTTTCAAATCAATGGAGTGTGGTGAGGGTAAAGAAGTAGAATTGACAGTAATAATGCAATGGTGCATCGCCCTGTCCCAAAATTTGCTTTGATCGTTATTCCTTTTTGATTTGATTCTATCCGTCAAATTTTGGGAACCTAACTACTGATGAACTGCGTACCCATTTCGTTATTATTCCAGATCATTCAAGAATTCGGGCCTGCAAATTAATTAATCAATGGAATGGATATGCAAAGTCTAAATTTTAGATAGTATTCCAAGCGTGAGGTTCCCAAATCAAATCGCATCAAATGATTAAACATTAAGAGATCGTATCTGATTTGATTTGGGTCAGGGGAAAGGAGTACAAGTTAATCACTCATCAAAATAATCACTATCCAATTTTTTAATTTCATAACTCTGATGTAGACTACATCCGATATTATAATCTATCATGAGCTGCGAAAGTTGTATTCCATTTATAAGTACTATTTTAGTTTCATTCTTTGGTGCATAATCAATAGCTTCCTTAGTAAATGCGGAAGTCCTGATGAATATTCCCTTTTTAGCACCTTGACCAGCAAGTGCACCAACAAATTTTTGAATCTCTGGTCTTCCTATAATATTTCCCCTTTTCCATTTTTTGTAAGAATCGATTTGCTCATCGAATCGGGACACGAGAAATTTTATGGAATCGAGTGCTTGTGCTTTGGTGAAGGACATTGATTACAAATTTTTATCTTTATTCAGTTCCTTCAATTTAGCGACATCATCCCAATCTTTAAATCGGGAAGACCTCGTCTTTATATCCAATAATCCATGATACGGGATAAATCTCATTTCAACTGTATCATTTATTTTCATGACTTCCATATTTTTTTCTGCATCCTCAAAGGAGATTTCTTTATGGACGATCGTGAGTACATCGATCGTAGACGGCGGATGAC
>CALMKY010000530.1 GCA_937867195.1 uncultured Saprospiraceae bacterium
AAGAGTTTGTACGAAAAGGAAAAAGATTTTTATATCAGGGATTGACGCTTTGGTCTCCCAACATCAATATTTTTCGGGATCCCCGATGGGGTAGAGGGCAGGAAACATACGGTGAAGACCCATATCTTACCGGAACCCTTGGAGTAAATTTTGTAAGAGGATTGCAAGGGGATGATCCAAATTATTTCAAAACGATTGCTACTGTAAAACATTTTGCAGTACACAGTGGCCCGGAACCACAGCGACACGAGTTTGATGCTAAAGTAGGTTTAAAAGATTTGTATGAGACTTATTTACCTCAATTTGAAAGGGGAATCAAGGAAGGTAAAGCTTATTCACTGATGTGCGCTTATAACCGGGTGAATGGCATACCTTGTTGTGGTAATGAGGGTTGGCTCACAGAGATAATTCGAAAGCAATGGAATTTCAATGGATACATCGTATCGGACTGCGATGCCATCGATGATATTACTGTACATCATAAATATGCAGCCACACCCGAAGAAGGTGTTGCTTTGGCTATCAAATCAGGTACGGATCTTGAATGTGGGCGGTTCTTCAAAAACCTAAAATCTGCAGTTGAGAAAAAATTAATTACAGAATCAGAACTCGATGTAGCATTAAAAAGATTAGTGATGGCCAGAATGAAACTGGGAATGTTTGATGATAGCACATCCAGTAATAAGTGGGCAAAAATTCCTTATTCGGTGGTGGATCAGCCAAGTCACAGGTCTTTGGCACTTGAAGTGGCACACAAGTCTATGGTATTATTAAAGAATGATCCATTCCGGAACCAACGCGAAAAATTATTGCCACTGAACAAGGACTTAAAGAATGTTGCGGTCATAGGACCCAATGCAGATCAATGGCTCATGCTACTCGGTAATTACAACGGAGTTCCGGCAGATGCCATCACCCCTTATCGCGGGATTAAGGAAAAACTCCCCAATGCTAATGTGACTTTTTCGCAAGGTTGCGAACTGGCAGCCGGAATGCCTATGTTTTATGATATTCCTGGCAATGTGCTTTTTCATGGAGGAGCCAAAGGACTAAAAGCAGAATATTTTAATCACGCCCATTTTAATGACCCTCCTTTATTTGCAGGTATCGATACGATCGTAGATATTAATTGGAAGGACGGTGCTCCCCGCAAGGATATGAACGATGATGATTTTGCGGTGCGATGGACCGGAGATCTCAAACCGCAAGTAACCGGCACATATTCACTGGGATTTATTACTACCTGCAATACGAGACTCTATTTGGACGATTCTTTAATCGCTAAAACGGTATATCATTTCAGAGATGAATATGGAGATCCGAGACTTCGAAAGTCTGTAAATATCAAATTGGAAAAAGGAAAGACGTATAAAATCAAGCTTGAAGCCGTAGAGACTTTTGCTGACGCATTGGTTCAGTTAGTATGGGCTGCGCCAAAACCGGGACTCAAAGAAGATGCAATTTTAAAAGCAAAAAATGCCGATCTGGTAATCATGTGTATGGGGATTACACCCCGAATGGAAGGCGAAGAAATGGATATTTTAGTTGACGGATTCAATGGCGGCGATCGTACTAAAATCGGATTACCTGCCGTACAAGAAGATTTGATAAAATCAGTGAATGCATTAGGAAAACCGGTAGTCTTGGTCTTATTAAATGGCAGCGCCTTGGCTGTAAACTGGGAATCGCAAAACATTCCGGCGATCCTGGAAGCCTGGTATCCGGGCCAGGCGGCCGGCACAGCAATAGCAGATATTCTATTCGGTGATTTCAATCCCAGCGGCAGATTGCCGGTAACTTTTTATAAATCAGAAAATGATCTGCCTCCTTTTGATCAATATAAGATGAGTACTCAGACCTATCGATATTTTGATAAAGAACCTTTGTATCCTTTTGGATATGGTTTGAGTTATTCAACATTCAGCTATAGCGAATTAATCCTTGATTCAATACTTTCCGTACATCAACCAGCATCCGTTCATGTCAAGGTCAGCAATACAGGCGCCCAGGATGGTGATGAAATCGTGCAAGTCTATATAAAAAACTTAAGTCACCCGGAGCGTCAGCCTATTTATTCACTTAAAGCTTTCAAGAGAGTGACGCTACGTGCCGGTGAATCGAAGGATGTTGAACTGATATTGCGGGCAGATACTTTCCAATACATTGATGAGGATGGTAAAAAAAGGACATCCCCAGGTCAATGGCAAATTTTTGTAAGCGGGGGTCAGCCTGATTTAAAATATCACAGTACCACCAATACCTTAAGTAAAATCGTAGAATTAAAATAATGGTTATTGGTTTTTCTTTACTGTCATATTGGCCGTAAATAATTGATTGAGAAAATAAATTCCTTCCTTTGAAATTTTACAACTTCCTTTTGGGGTTTTATTTTCTACCAGGGTAAGATATTTGGCTTCATCTTTCCAATGAATGTCGAGTTCTTTAATGATTTTACCGTTAGCTGAAAACGACAACCTTCCGATCGAAGGCACATTCCAGGTATTGGGTATACCTTCTGTAGTTAAAAATTTTGAAGTTTGAATGATCGAAGGTCTATCATTTTGACTCACACTCACCGGCAAATTGTAAAACAACATGTCTACGTAATCGGCTGTATTAGATAATTGATCAATATCTGATGGATGAAATGGGGATGCGTTGCCGGGAAGTGAAGAAACAGCTCCTTGCTTTGTTGTATTCTGCTTGCATGAAATAACCAGGAAGCAAAAAACAAAGGAAGTGAATAAAAATTTCATTATGTAAAATTACCTTAAAAAAGGTAAAATGCGTCCAAAGCCAGAAAATATCCTTTCATATTTAAAACGGACTTTCCTTTAAAAATGGATTCTTTAGATACGGTATCTCCATCCAATAAATTATTGAATGAACGATTGTACCGGAATGAAAGCCCTATTTTCTGCGTTAGTTTGATGTTGGCACCTAATACCATCGAAAAATCAGTGAGATTGTAGTAAGGGGTCAATTCAGTAAAATTCACCTTCCTGTTATCAAAAACAAAGGCATCGTAGGTGTCGTATCGTACGATTCTCCCTAAGGAAACGCCTCCGATAAGCTGCAGTCGATAGAATTCTTTAATAGGTTCAAACCAATCATTGATGGCTAATAACAAGGAGGTGGAAGCATAATCTGTGGTAAGTCTTCGACCGAGGTGTTGTGATATATTGAATTCTTTAGATCGACTGCCCCGCTGTGAGTAAGCAAGCTCCGCATGGACTTCCAGTTTGGGAAGCACATAGGCCATTCCGCGAAGACCAAAATTGATTCCCTTTTTATCAAAGCCCTGCATGTCATCGCCATCGATTTGGGCAAGATCAAGTCCGAAAAAAAAGCCAGATCCAAATCTTAAAGGCTGCTGAGCATAGCTTAATGCCCTGATGGACACTATGCTTATGATGATCACGACAGCCTTTTTGAACATATTAAAAAAAATTATATAGAAATCTTTTATTCACCAGATATATTTCTCACTTTTGCCACATCGCCCGAAGTATAAAACGTATAAATCAGGCAATCCGTTAATGCATTGAATCTTTAATTTTATGCTTTGACGTAGGTCAAAAATAGAAATCATTATCATATAAGAAAACTACAAACCAACAGGAGAATGAGTTCGAAAATCAGATTTACTAAAACTACCCTTGAAAAAATAGAACAATTACTTATCGAAGCAGGTTATACCATCCGATACGAAAAGGGCAATTTTCAATCAGGATCTTGTGTGCTCGAAAATAAAAAGATGATCATCATCAATCGCTTCTTTGAGACCGAAGGTCGAATCGTTGCTTTCCTGGACATTCTTCAGGAATTGATGATCGTTCAGGAAAAATTATCTGATTCAATGCAGGGTTTTTACCATTCTCTTAAAGTCGAAGCCGAAAAAGAAGAGCTCGTGTGAAGTTGACTTTTTTAGGCACAGGTACTTCTCAAGGTATACCCGTCATAGGTTGCCGTTGTGAAGTCTGTACATCAAATGATTCTAAAGATAAAAGACTAAGGTGTGCAGCCCTGGTATCCATGGAAGGATATCAAATACTAATTGATTCAGGACCTGATATCCGTCAGCAATTACTCAGAGAGGAAATAGATCAAGTCCAGGCTGTACTGATCAGTCATGAACATTATGATCATACAGGGGGCTTAGACGATTTAAGACCGATTATTTTTTCACGGGATGTACCTATGGATATCTATTCGCTTCCATATGTATTGGACACGATCCGTAAAAAAGTAGATTATGCGTTTGGGGAGAGTAAATATCCCGGAGCACCTAAATTTCACCTGATATCCTGTTTCCCGGGCCAGAAAATAAATCTGGGTCCTTTGAAAATTATACCCCTGGACATCGGACATGGTGAATTGAATATTCTCGGCTTTTTATTTAACCAACGCTTGGCCTATATCACAGATGCCAATAGAATACCGGATCTGACAGTTGAAGTTCTCAAAAATATTGATACACTGATAATCAGTACCTTGCATCATACCCCGCATCATTCCCATTTTACTTTTAGCGAGTCGTTAGATGCGATCGTAAAAATTAATCCCCGGCAGGCTTTTTTAATTCATATGAGTCATCATTTGGGAAAGCATGAATCCATTCAAAAAACCTTACCTCCCAATATCTGCCTGGCATATGACCAACTTACGATTGAAATTTAGGATTGGACTACATTTGTCATTCAATCCATCATAGATGAATCGGTTAAGATTCGAATCAAGTCCGTATTTATTGCAACATAAAGATAATCCTGTCGACTGGTTTCCATGGGGCAAAGAAGCCTTGGACAAAGCCATTCAACTTGATAAACCGATTTTATTAAGCATAGGATACAGTAGCTGTCATTGGTGCCATGTCATGGAACACGAATCTTTTTCGGACCCGCAAATAGCTGCTTTCATGAATGATCATTTTATCAATATCAAACTCGACAGGGAAGAAAGGCCGGATTTAGATAAAGTGTATATGGATGCCATTGTTTCACTGACTGGATCCGGAGGGTGGCCTTTAAATTGTTTTTTATTGCCGGACAAAAGACCATTTTATGGCGGTACTTATTTCCCTCCGTCTCCTGCTCATCAGAGACCTTCCTGGATACAAATTCTCCAGTTTATTGTGAAAATATACCGGGAGCGTAAAGAGGATGTCATAGAACAGGCCGAAAGATTGAGCGAGAGTATGCACCGTGGAGACAAAACATTGATCACCCTGTCCTATCAACATCCTATCGATCCAAGCCAGAATATCGGCGAACAAATTTTTAATAAGCTTGCTGCAAGGTTTGACCGTTCATGGGGTGGCTTTGGCATTGCGCCAAAATTCCCATCGTGCATGAGCTTAAAGTACTTGTTGGATTATTTTTTCTATAGCAAAGAACCACAGGCTTTGGATTTTGCAGACTTTACTTTGAAGTCCATGATTCGGGGAGGTATTTTTGATCATTTGCACGGAGGATTTGCTCGATATGCGACAGACAAAGAATGGCGTATACCTCATTTCGAAAAAATGCTTTATGATAATTCGCAATTAATTTCAGTCCTGAGTCATATTTATAAATTGAGGCCGGATCCTATATTTAAATATGCCGTTGAAAACACTTTTCATTGGTTGACTACAAAAATGAAATCAAAGCAAGGGGGATTTTATGCTGCGCTCGATGCTGACAGTGAGCACGTTGAAGGAAAATATTATGTATGGACTTTGAATGAATTAAAAACAGTACTTTCT
>CALMKY010000531.1 GCA_937867195.1 uncultured Saprospiraceae bacterium
TCAATGAATTGAGGGAACTCAAATTCGATGCGTATCAGCGTCTTTTTTTCTGCTGAAACTTGCGTGGTTTGCAAACTTTTTACCTTTACTTCTTGCAATTCTCCTTTTAAAAAAGCATCGCTGACAAACCCCGAAAGTTTGAAGTAATCTAGATAAGTTTTCAGTTTGACAGAATCGAGTTTTAAATGCTTTGCTTTGTCGTCGATAAAATTAATATTGCGTACCCTGTCGCTGGCCAATGAATCATACCATTGATAAAAATGATGCACCAGATCCGCCATTTGCATGGAATCGCTGGAGACCACATTAGGAGCTGTGACTTGTGTTGCCTGGGTTTCTTGTTTGGGTTCATTTTTGCAATGTATAAAGAGGATTGCAACAGAGATCGAAAAAATGAAATATTTCATGATTTATAGATGGAATAGGTTTTTAAATGAATAAAGTTTTAAGAGAATCCAGGAACTTCTTCAGTTGATGCATTGTCTGAATATCCCTGATATTTCCATTTATGTCTACCTTGCCTTTTATGCCGTTGATCAATAGGGTCGCATCATCGGTAAACCTGGCCATCAGTGTACGCATGATCATTTTTAGTTCATTATGTCCATGCTGGCCATCGGCCGAGGCTGTAATGATACCCAGCGGCTTATCTGTAAATACGGTAGTCGAAACACACCATTCAAGAATATTTTTTAATCCGCTGGGGACACTGAAAATGTATTCCGGAGTACAGAGGAGGACCCCATCTGAATCTGCTATTTGATTTCTCAACTCCACGATGGCTGTTGGTGTATCACCGATCGAAAGCTCGGGATCAAAATGAGGTAGTTTTTTTAAATCTTTGTATACAGTGAATCTAAAATAGTCCCTGGTCAGGTTTTCCAGGTAAGATATGAGTCTTTCATTGGATGAATTTTCGCTTGCACTGCCTACGATGGCAAAAATATTTTTCATTCAATGATTAACCAATTTATTTAATTTCCTGAAAGGTTTGTATTTCATCCAATCAACTTCCAATTCATACCGGCCTGTCGGCTTTTCTATTGAAAGAGGATTGCTTTCTACTGCCCAATTATTGGTATGCCAAAAATTCATTCGATAGTGTGAAGCATGTTGAGGGATTCCAAGCATGGATCCCTGATAATCCCATAAAATGATTTTTTGATTTGTATCAGGATGAAGTATCCACCAGATCATTCGATCAGGATACCAATCGAATCCATAAGTATAAAATCGTGATGACGCATCATAATCTTTGATTGCAGACAAAGTTTCGGGTTGATTTTGCAAACCAGAAAAAGCATTTGGTTTACCACCATATCCTATTTTATTTATAGTACTCATGATTTCACCGGTGGCAAGATTGATCGTGCGCCCGATACGTTGTAATGAATCATGATGTCCCGTCCACGTGCCGATATAGATAATTCGCGGATCTGCTATTAGCCATTCAAAATCGATCTCAGACAGTCCGAGTGTTTTGTCATCGTGATAGGTGAAATAACCTACGACAGCGCCGACATTGGGTTGCACATCTTTTACATTGGGCACTTTCAGTCTTGCTGAATAGGTACCGAATTGGGTAAATTGATTTGAAATGATTTCCGGTCCGCGTCCAGCACCTGCCCTTTCATCCGGATTGATTTTAAATAAAAGGATCTTACTCTTGGGTTCCGTAGTAGAATGGATTCCTTGTTTATATCCAAAATCGGTCAAAGCTCCGGACGACCCGTATTTAAAAAACCGGGAAGTCTGCTGAGAGAAATTTTCATGAATCCTTTTATTCAAATGATTAGATTGCGAAAAACCCTTCCTGAGACCTACTATTAAAATAAATATCAGAATAAATCTATTCATTCTATTCACAGATTAAAACATTCAGACACTATGGTATTATTTTTCTCCTTTCAAAAATTTTATACTATTGGGTACTTGAGTCCAGCTATTATCGTTTTCATCTTCTATATAAAAATTTTCAATAGAAGAATTCTTAGCGGCTTTTAAAATTTTTACCAGATCGATCTGGCCGGTGCCTAAGGTAACATCATTTTCAGTCGGTGTGTGTCCACTCATATCTCCTTTAATTCCTTTCTTTAGATCTTTGACGTGCATCGCTCTGTATCGTTTAGGATATTTCTTAATCAATGCAGCCGGATCCTGACCCGGGAAATAGGCCCAGAGAATATCCAGTTCATAACTTACGTATTGAGGATTCGTTTGTTTCATGAGCTCATCATACAATGTTCCTTTTCCATAAGGCTCAAACTCATATCCATGATTATGATAGATAAAAGTAAATCCATTTGCTTTGAGATCTTTCCCGATTTCATTAAACAGATTGGCGACCCGGGTGCATTCAGTTAAATCCCAAGGTTTGTCATGTGGCACCCAGGCAAGTCTTACATACTGGGCACCCAATGCTTTTGCATTATCCATGACCGATTGCCTTTTATTAAGTAAATCATCGTATTGTACTCCAAAGCTTGAGCAATGCATGCCCCGGCGGTCCAGCATCGTGCGGATGTCGGCAGCCGACTGATTGAAAAGATTCGAAAATTCAATATTGTCAATCCCCAATGATTTTACATAATCCAAAGTGCCTGAAAAGTCGGTCGCAAATTGCTTACGGAAAGTATAGGAAACAACTCCCGGCTTTGGATTCATTAGTTTGGAAAATGATTGACCATATCCTGACTGAAGAGACAGGAATAAA
>CALMKY010000532.1 GCA_937867195.1 uncultured Saprospiraceae bacterium
GAGGATGTATCCCCGTTTTTTTTCATTATAATCGATATGACTCCTTTGGAATGTGTAAGGCCATTGGAAGGATTGTCGCGTTGAATAAAATCTACATCTTTATTCATAATTAATTTGAGGCCATCGTGCGGAGGTTTGGGAAGACCATTGAGTAATACCTGACGTGGGAGGTTTGCTGCCTCGTTGCTGTTTAAAGCGATGACCTTGATCGAATCACTGTGCTTTATTTCGCTTCTAAAAAATACGGAAGGTTTAAGACTGTCGAGGATCAGATCATTGATCATATTTCCTTCCAGACCTTTCACGGCGTTTACAAATAACAGCCCCACTTCCTGATTTAATCTTTCTTTTTCGGTTTTAAATGATCGATACAAAAACAGCCCGAGCAAACAAGTCACCAGGATCAGGCTAGGCCATCTCAGAAAAGAAATGATTTTTTCACCACGACTTGGAAACATCCGGCAAAATTACAGCGTAATCCATCTGCTGAACTTGTTCATTAACCTTAATTAACCTACTATACAGGTTGGTTAACCCAAAGTCCCTATTCTGCATTTCTGGTTTTCATTGATTTCAATAACCAGCCCTCCTTATCCTTCCAGATCCAGATTGCTTCAAAGAATCCATTGGCATAGGTTGTATCACCTTTGGGAGGAACTATATCAATTTGATGATATTCACCAGCCTGGAAGGCGGTATCTTTATGAAGAATAATATTCCCGGTTTTGGTCTTATTACTTAGTACTTTAAACCCGGAGAACCGGCTCAAAAACTTTTTAATAGAATCCCTTCCGTTGGCTATGTCCCCGAGATTTCCATCCTCTGTATATGTAAGAATGATCTGATCTGCATCCATGGATTCAATTGCTTGATTGTACCTGGCCATTGCGGATTCGATTTCCTCTTGGGTATGCTTTTTGGTTGCGCAATTTATCAACAATAAGATCATGGTAATTACCAGGAAATACTTCATAACAAAATTATTTTGGAGAAATTGAAATCATTTTATCAGCATAACGTCTGCCCATCTTCCTCAACGAATTGGAATCAAAATGAATGGTATCCGATTTGGGAGTAAAGTCTTTAGTAGAAATGATTCCGGTATGGTTCAACTCCCTGGTTATGGAATGTAAATCCTGATTTATTTTTTCAGCCAATGGAAACTGCGACTGTGGCAGGTAAGGTCCTAATTCTCCCATCAGAATTGGCAGATCCGGTATATGAATGTCATTTCGGATCTTAGAAAATAAAGTCTCCAGTTTGGATTTATAGTCAACATAATTCCGTGCAGTTGCATTGGATTCACCTTGATGCCAAATCATGCCTTTGATGGTACCGTATTCCTTCGCATAATTAATCTTTGTGATGAGATTTGTATACAAAGTCACCTTGCGATAGGTCGAATCATAAAGCCATTGTTCAACAGAGGAACCTCCGATCGCACAGGGTATCATTCCAATTGTAATTTTATCTCCAAGACGTTTGTTCATCCTTTGAGCAAAGGACAAACCACAATCCAAACCAATGCGGGCTGGTTCATACTCATGCAATGGTTCTTTGGCTAATACCCATTGATTGTTTATATCCAACGTAAGAATATGTCCATCGGTTAATGTATCGTTGGCTTCAATGATTCCTCTTCCAGCCATATTGGATTGGCCTGCCATGATGTACAGATAAAAATCATCTTTAGGTGCCAGGCTGACAGCATAGGACTTTCTATTGGGCAATACATTTTGATTGACTTGCTTTTTTATACTGATGCAACTGTATACTGTCAAGCAGTTTACCAAGACGTAAAGAAGTATAAAAAATTTGAAAGAAAGAAACATTGGTAGCATGAAGATATCAAATAATAACTATATTGTTTGCCCAATGAGAGTCGGTCTTTTTATACCTTGTTATGTAAATCTTTTTTATCCCAATGTCGGGATTGCTACCCTGGAATTATTAGAAAAATATGGCTGCCAAGTTGAATATCCACAAGGGCAAACCTGTTGCGGGCAACCTATTGCTAACAGTGGGTATGAATCCAAGGCAAAAGATACTTATCTACATTTTGTAAATACTTTTCAAAAGTATGATTATATCGTTGCCCCATCAGGAAGTTGTACCTATCATGTAAAAAAACATTATGATATCATCGATCAGGATGAAAAAGTAAAGCGGGTTCGATCGCAAACTTATGACCTGACCGATTTTTTATTGGAAATCGTAAAGGTGGATATTGCCGATGCTTCCTTTCCACATAAAGTGAGTTTACATCAATCCTGTCATGGCTTACGCGGTTTGCGCACAGCGAGCGGAAGTGAGCGCTTGGTTACACCTTATAATAAATGGGAAGAACTTTTATCCAATGTGAAAGGATTGCAACTGGTGCAAACAGCCATCAAAGATGAATGTTGTGGTTTTGGAGGCACGTTTTCTATTGAGGAGCCAGAGCTTTCCGTCAAAATGGGAAAAGATAAAATAAAAGACAGTATAAACAGTGAAGCGGAATATATCACTTCGGGAGACATGTCCTGCCTGATGCATCTCGACGGGGTCATCCGTAGAAATCAATATCCTATCAAGGTAATTCATATTGCTGAAATATTAAACTCAAGAATATGAGCAACGATCACGCAACACTTGGTGCCGCGTATCTCGCGGACGAACCACGGGTCGATTGGCATAATAAAGCAGTATTTAATTTTCGACATTTACGCGATAAAGTCATTCATGCCAATATGCCTGAATGGGAAGAGATGCGCAGTCAGGCATCTGCTATTAAACAGCATACGCTGGAGCATTTGGATGATTACCTTTTACAATTTGAAGCAAAAGCAAAAGAGAATGGAGTTACTGTCCATTGGGCTTCGACTGCGGAAGAACACAATCAAATCGTATACTCATTAATACAAAAAGCTAAGGCCACCCGCGTTGTAAAAAGTAAGTCGATGCTTACCGAAGAATGTCAACTCAACCCATACCTGGAAGCCAGGGGGGTAGAAATCATCGATACCGACCTGGGAGAACGAATCGTCCAAATGTTGGATCAGCCACCGAGTCATATAGTTGCCCCTGCTATTCACCTTAAAAAAGAAGAGATATCTGACTTATTTAATAAAGAACTCGGTACAGAAAAAAACAATGCTGACCCCACTTATCTTACTCGTGCAGCTCGCAAACATTTACGGGAAAAATTTGTATCTGCACAAGTGGGCATTACGGGAGGCAATTTTCTTGTGGCAGATTCCGGTGCTGTCGTCGTTGTAACGAATGAAGGAAATGCAGATCTTGGCTGCCATATACCTCCAATACAAATTCATTGTGTCGGAATCGAAAAAATGATTCCCAGATGGCAAGACCTTGGATTGTTTGTAAGAATGCTGGCACCTTCAGCCATGGGCTTATTGATTACAGTGTATACCTCACATTATATGAAACCAAAAGCTGGAGGTGAAATGCACATCGTATTGGTCGATAATGGCCGCAGCGATCAGTTGGGAAGTGTACATCATCGTAATTCATTAAAATGTATTAGATGTTCTGCTTGCTTCAACACCTGCCCCGTATTCCGTCGAACCGGCGGATTCAGTTATCATACGGTCATCGGTGGACCTATTGGTTCTATCCTGATGCCAAATAAAGATATCAATGAATACAAAGACCTTCCTTTCGCCTCATCGCTTTGTGGGTCATGCAGTGATGTATGTCCTGTCAAGATCGATATTCACAATCAGTTGTACAAATGGCGTCAGGAAATCAATGCGAAGACCACGGCTTCTACGTCTAAAAAGATCATGATGTCATTTGCATCCAAAGCACTGGCATCCAATCAAGGAATGTCAAGAATTAACCGATTGATCAGACCTATGTTGAAATCATTGCCAAGATTTATGATATACAACCGTCTCAATGCTTGGGGCAAAGGAAGAGAGATGCCACCCGTCCCGATAGAAACATTTGATCAATGGTACAAAAACAATAGATCATGAGCAGGGATAAAATTCTGCAGAACATAAAAATGAATAACCAGGGTTTTAATAAAACAGCTTATCCTGTATACCATCCTATTCACAGAGTGCAACCTTCCGAGTACGTCGAAACCTACGGTCAATTTGTAAAAGCAAATAGAGCAAAATTTATCATCGTTGATCATCCGGATGATATCCCGGGTAAAGTACAAGATTGTTTTCCGAATGCAAAAAATGTATATTCTTCATTGAATGGTAATTTGGTCCCAATTGATCACGATAAAATACAGGAGATTGATCTTGCTATTATACAAGGATCCTATGGAGTGGCCAATAATGGCGCCACCTGGGTGAGAGACAAAGATTTATTTGATCGCAGCATCCCTTTTTTATGTCAGTATTTGACGATTGTCATTTCAGCAGATCATTTATACGCAGATTTATATGAAGCGTATCAAAAAATAGATCCTGATGATCAAAGCTATGGTGTATTTATATCCGGGCCTTCCAAAACCGGGGATATAGAACAGGCCTTGGTGATTGGAGCCCATGGTCCGCTGGAATTATTGGTAGTGGTCGTGAAGTGATCGTATCGATACATTTCTTCTCAAAAAGTTCTATCGTTCTATCGTCTATCGTCTATCGTCCTAAATAAAAAAAGCCCCTGGAAATCCAGAGGCTTTTTTTGTATGACAAGACTCATTTAAAATCATTGAGTCTAAAGAGCACTTTTTTATTTACTTTTTATCCCACCACACTTTAGTTACATAATCATCGGGAGAAACACCACCCGTTTTTAGATTAGGATTAGCAGCGACCTCGCTGGAAGGATATGGAAGTCTTACCGGAATACGACCACCCGTGATATTACTTGGGTGATTTGTAGGTGTAAGTTTAGGCAGGTCCAATCTTCTCCAGTTTGCCCAAGCCTCATACCAATTGAGGTATTGATTGAGCCAAAGTTGGGTTGCGATTTGTTCCAGACCGGTTGCAGAGCTGTAAGGATAGTTCGTCAGATAAGTAGCGACAGCTGCATCGGATACGCTAAATGAAGCATCGTTTTTAGTGTACATCTGCATAGCTGCTTTGACACCTTTTTCATAATGTTCTTTATCTGTACCAGATACCCCGCCGATGTTTTTGATCTTTGCCTCAGCCTGCAAAAATTCTACTTCTGCATAGCATTGGATCATGTAAGGCTCATCAAACTGAAGGAGCTTTGCATTGATCTTGCTGTAGGTAGCATCGTTATCTACCGTCTTACCTTCGATTGCATTGAGATCTGTTTGATCTTTACCATTTGGCATACCTTTTTGATGTGTAGGATCTGCATCCGTAGCCTGGAATGTAATATCATTACCGGATACTCTGATAAATCCTATACCACCTGTAAAGATCATAAGACGAGGATCATCATCGGCAGCAGTGCTGGCATCTTTACCTTTGAGGGCATCGATGAGCGTCTTACTGAGATACGTCGGCTGGCCACCATCACTGGGGACGAATGCACGAGAAATGCCATTCTGATTGGTCCATTGGGATGGACCGGTTGCGAGTGGCACGTAGAAATTATCATCGTTGCTTTGCATTACACCTCCTGCGAGCGCTTTACCTACATAGGTGGCAGCCTGAGCCGCATCAGCATCTGATTCGCGCATGGCAATTCTGAGCATCTGAGAGTAAGCAAATCTTTTCCATTTTGTAACATCGCCTTTATATACAAAATCGGCTTTAGCAAAACTCGCCTGATCTTTATCACCAGCATTCAGTGCTCCGGCGGCTTCGTCTAATTCTTTCAATAAGTCAGTATAGATGGCTTTTCCATCATCGTACTTAGGGAAAAACAAACCTGCTGTACCGGTATTGGCTTCAGTATAAGGCACATTACCATACAAATCGACTAATCGTGCATAAGACCAAGCGCGAAGTATGCGAGATGCATTTCGCATATTGGCTTTATTCCCTTCATCATATCCACCTTTACCTGTTTGTTTTAATACTTCAGCGATGTTTTTTAATTGATCGCGGTACGTCATTTCAAAAGGAGCTGCGCGAGTCTCGCCATTGTCAGTATACTTGTCACCGGGTGAGATACCACCGGATGTAGTGGATAAATGCTGGATGGCATATCCACACATTCCAATATTGGTACGCCAGTCGATGTAGCGATTATCTCCGGATGATCCATTGGACGCAATACCCAATAAAGCAGATGAAAATAAAAAGTTTAGATCGATCTGGTTTACAGCTTGCGGATTGATGTTGAGATTATGTAATTGATCTGTATCACACTTTACGAATAAGAGTGAACATAAGGCTAAATAGATTATTTTTTTCATTTCTCTTTTACGTTTAAAGGTGATTAAAATCCTACTTTCAAATTGAAACCAAAACTTCGGGTCGATGGATAACCAAAATAATCCAAGCCTTGTGAATTAGAATTCGTATAGCTGGATTCTGGGTCAATATTATCTACATGTTTAACGAGTGTAGCCAGGTTACGACCTACAAAAGAAATTTGTAAAGTCTGGAAAGGCGTCTTAGATAATAATTTACCAGGTAAAGAATAGCCAATGGTTAATTGACGAAGTTTGGAATAGGATGCATCATATAAATAATGATTGGTGAGACCATTTTGTTCTGAACCTGAAGTAGACCAATATCGTTGAGCTTCCTGAGGGCTAAGATCCCGATCGATTGGCTCGTAAACTCCTCCACCCCGGTCTATTACACCTTTTACATGAAGAGGCGCTTCACCCTGACGTCCGAGCAATGACTGTTGATGGAAACCCCATTGAGTCAATCTCATATTGGTGCCGGAGAATAAATCCCCTCCAAATTTAAAGTCAATCAAAGCAGAGATATTGATGTTTTTCCAGGTAAAGCTATTATTTAAACCGCCGGTAAAGTTTGGAACTCCATTACCAATGATTTGATAATTAGGATCACCGATCGGACTACCCCATTGATCAAATACCGGTTGACCATTGACTATTTTTTGCACCCTGCCGGTGATCATACCATACGGATAACCTACGATATGTTTGATAAATACATTGCGGGTACGAGGCTCTTCGAGTACTAACTCTGTGGATCCGGCGATCAAAGACAGTACTTTATTATTGTTCTTAGCCAGGTTTAATGACACATCCCAGGTGATTGGCCCTTGAATCGGAGTGACATTAATCAATGCTTCAATTCCCTTATTTTGTAATTCACCCAAGTTAACTGCTGTAGCGTCGAATCCAGATGCACGAGATATGGTAGCATTCAAGATATCATTCGTCGTTTTTTGAGCATAATAAGTCAGGTCTATTCCTACCCTGTTTTTAAACAATCTTACATCAGCACCAAACTCTAATTCAGTAGAAGTGAGAGGCAGAAGGTTTGGATTAGGGATAGTACCACCTTGACCAATTGCAAATGAAAAACCACCTAATGTAGTGCTCAAGTGATTGGCACCATTCAGACCATAGGTGATCGCAGTATTGTAAGCACCCACTGTCGCATTACCTACTTGTGCCCATCCGGCTCTTAATTTAGCATAGCTAAGCCAGGAAGGCAAATTTTTCATTGCTTCAGATAAGACAAAACTACCCTGGATCGAAGGGTACAAGATATGATTGCTGGCAGGATTCAATACTGAGAACCAATCATTTCGAGCCGTACCAGTCAGGTACAAATAACCTTTGTATCCTAATTCTACTTGCCCATATAATGAATTGATACCTTGTTTGCTAAATCCATATCCATAATTTCGAGTTACCGAGTTATTGATTGCCTGGAAGAAAGGCACGTTGAATGCACTACCATTTGCAGAAATTGATTCACCTTGACGGCGCATGCTATTACCACCAAAGAATGCATTTATATTAAAGTCACCAAATTTTTTATCAACACCTACCGTATATGACATGTTGAGTTCCTGGGTATTGTTTATACCTTCTGATAATGAACCAGGTCGGTTGTATCCGGTACCCTGAGGAGTTAAATTAGTATTGCGGCGACCATAACGATCCAGACCAATCTGTCCTTCAGCATACAACCATGGAGTGATATCATATCTCAATCTGCCAGATGTAATGATACGATCACGTTTGTCAGATACATTAAATTGATAAGCTGCCCAATAGGGTCCGGAACTCCATTGATCACCCACAGGGTTCAATTGGAATTCTTCACCAGCTATGCGACCCCAGTAATTTAATACAGCAGGATCAAAGCCAGCGGGTATAGCTCCGATTTTATTTGGATCACCACGAAGAGATGTGATGTCTATATTTCCCGGCACTTTCCATACACCTTGTACCGCGTTACCGGGTGAATCAGAAAGAGTAGGCCTGTTTTTATTATTTTCAAGAGAATACAGCACTTTAGCATCTAAAGTTAGTTTTTTACCAAACTTAGAATTAGTCGACAAGGAAACATTGGTACGATCGTATCCCACATTTGGTAAAACTGAAGTACCTCTTAAATCACTTGCAGCAATCCGGAAAGATTGAGTTTCATTTCCGCCCGTAAATGCTATACTGTTGGTATAAGAATGTCCCGTCTGATAGAATGCTTTAAACTTGTTTTGAGTCTGAGAATATGGTCTGGAAACACCATCAAACTGCAATACAGAAGATCCATCAAATTTGGGTCCCCATGCCTGGGTAAACCATCCCTGATTATTTACGTTGGTTGGTTTGGTAGGCACACCATTTGGTAAAGCACCTGTAAATCCTCCGGATCCATAGCTTTGCTGAAGATTAGAATAATCGATCATTTGCTCAGCTACGAGGTTGGAATTAAATTCCACACCAATACCTTTACGTTTATTACCTCGCTTGGTCGTGATGTTAATAACACCATTTGCAGCACGGGCGCCATAGAGGGCTGCAGCATTAGCTCCTTTCAACACAGTGATGGATTCGATATCGTCAGGATTAATAGCTGACATACCATCACCCTGATCCTGTCCGCCCCAAAGGCCTGCCTGACCAAAGCCAGAATTGTCCATGGGTACCCCATCTACCACGTACAGGGGTTGGTTGTTACCGGCAAGTGATTTATTACCACGAATGATCACACGGGTAGATCCACTTGGTCCGGATGCGGTTTTTGAGATATTAACACCTGCTACACGTCCGGTCAATGCATTGGCGACGTTGTTTTCCCGTGCCTGCACAAAATTGGATCCATCTACTTCTGTAACCGAATAGCCAAGAGCTTTCTTTTGACGGCTCATACCAAGAGATGTGACAACTACTTCGTTTAATACTGAAGAATTATCGAGGGTAACGTTGATTTCGTTAGCCCCGGTCACAGCAATTTCCTGAGTGGAAAGACCTACATAGCTGACGACAAGAGTTTGTCCCACACTGGCCATGATAGAAAACTCTCCTTTTTCATCAGAAATCGTCCCCTTATCAGTACCTTTTACAAGTACGTTTGCCCCGACTACGGGATCTCCATTTTGTTCGGTTACCTTCCCTTTAATATTAAGCGCCTGGGAAAAGCCCAGAGCAGGGAGAAGTAAAACAAACAAAAGCTGTACGATGACGCGGCGCATCTGCAGAATGCCCTTGTCAGTAACCACATTGATCGCAATCGATTGCGACTGCTGTGGTGCAAAAAACCTAGGTAAAGCTTTTTTAATCATAACAACTCGAAAAAAATATTTAATAAATTTGTTTATCTACTTATAATCAATGAATTAACATCGGACTATTCTTAAGTCAACGAATATTCTTTACCGAATGTAGGGAACTGTTAACAAAAAACAATGCTTTTATTTAGATTTTGTTAGGAAATTATAAAAGGTGGATAAATCAGATCAACTAATGACCAAACCTGCCTATTATTTTACTGTAAGGGATTTTCCTGTAATCGAGTCATATTATTATGTGATTGAGAACCATAGTGGTTAAAAATACAAAAGCTTTTGATCATGAATCAAAAGCTTTTGTATTTTATGAATTATTTCTGTTACTGTCAATCAAGCAGTATCATTCGCTTGCTGGCGGTGAAATGATTGCTTTCAAATTGGTAGTACAAGACGCCTCGCGCATTGAGTTCTGATTTACCCAGTGAGATTTCATTGTATCCTTTATCCCATATCCGATCGAAGGATTTGATCGTACGCCCGGTCACATCGTAGATCTTAAGAACACAGTCAAAAGCATATTGATTGATGATTTTAAATAATAATTTAAGTTTGATTCTGAAAATTAATAAATAATAAAAATATTATTGCTAATAAATTGGAATTGATATACCAATTGGCTTTAGAGTTATTCAATTTTAATCTGTAGTAGCTTGAATTTGATGATTAAACGCTTCGGTTTTAATGATCAAATCGACATTTGATGTTTCACCCGGATACTCCTTTTTATTATTTCTATCTTTGTCAAGCGTGACTTCTAAGCCCGTTTCTCCCCATTTGACTTTGGTGATAGGTGCATTGTGCATATCTCTTTCACCTATTCTCACGAGATTATCAGGAACTCCGGGATTGTCTTCTGCATTTTACAGGGTGTTTTTTGCTTCATTACTATTTATCCCATACGTTTTGATAAAAGGTCGGTATCGATCCTCCAGGTCGAATATTTTATTAGCTTTATTGGCGGGAGGCTTTTTTGGATGTGATCTCGCATGCTGGAATCAATCCATCATGATGTCGGATATTGCGATTGCGACGGTATTGGCTAACCTTGCTCCGGTTTGGGCCGGGTTAATCCTCTGGATATTGTATCATAAAGAGCCTGGCAGGAATTTTTGGATTGGCCTGATCATCGCGTTGATAGGTCTGGTCGTCTTGACGGGGGCCGATATCTGGGTGCATATGAAATTTGAAACGGGAAATTTACTTGCCCTGCTTGCGGGGTTTTTATATTCGTGGTACCTGGTGATCACTGGCCGTGTTCGGTCGGGCATGAGCAATACACCTTTTATGTTTTACAGTTTAATTGGATATTTGATTACATCCGGTCTAATCGTATTGATTTTGCATTATCCTGTCACCGGTTTTAATAATCGTTCATGGCTATTTTTGATTTTGCTTGCCCTGATTCCTCAATTAGCGGGATGGTTGCTCGTCAATCATTCCCTTGGACACATACCGACCACCGAAGTATCGATCAGTATGCTTGGTCAAATCGTCATTACGTTGTCATTAGCTGCTATCTTGTTTAATGAAAGGTTATCCCTTCATCAATGGGTCGGTTGTACCATTATTTTATCCGGCATTGCTTATATTCAATTAATGAATAACAGGAGTCACCTGAAATCCGAAGTGAAAGTTTGAATCAATATTTTACTCTGTTTTAGTCCGAATGCGATTATCGAATTAAAGTCACATCTCCCCGGATGCGATGTGCTGTTTTTAATTTATCGACATACTCTATAATAAAAATATAGACATCTTGTGCCACAGGTTGATCTTTGATATAACCATTCCATTGTGGTTCCTGACCAGTTTCATAATACATCATGGCACCGGTCCGATCGTAAATGGAAATGCTTTTGATTATATTGGACTCTGTGGCTATGGGTTTAAAATAATCGTTTATACCGTCTTGATTGGGAGTAAAAACATTGGGTATGTACACATCTTTTTTTTTGATTACTTTAATATCCACCCAATCGATCGTATGGCAACCATTACTATCTGTAATCTTCACTCTTAATACGGCACTTACAGATCCGTGGAATACCGGATTCTTGATGTTGCTATTATCTAAAAAGGTCGTCGGTGTCCAGCTGTAGTTAATACCAGGAATGTCTCTTCCATTTAATTTAACAGACTGACCCTCTAAAATCCTGATATCAGCATATTGAATACCTTGAATAGAATCATTTATCGTGATGGTCGAAGAATAGGATCTTGGATATTCATCGCATCCGGGTGCAAATGCCTTTAAGATTGCTTGATATTGGCCGGAATTTTTATAGAATACAGGAGAAGGCATTTCCGATTTTGAAGTCAATCCATTTCCAAAATCCCAGGAATACTCCGTTGGACTTTTTGAAGCATTCTTAGTCAGATTTATAAAAACTACCGGCTGATCAGCACAATGACTGTTGATAGAAAAATCAGGTATAGCATCAGTACCAATCATAAATACCCTCGTGCTATCTTTTGCTTTACAACCTCCCAGCGAATAAAGGTCGACAAAATACCAGCCACTATCCTGGAGTCTGGAGGAAGATATACCCGGAGACTTTATATCTTCGTAAAAATGATTAGGCCCATGCCATATATACTTCACACCGGGATCTGCCATTAGTTTTAATTCTTGTCCCGAACATAGCGGGGAATTACTTGTAGCACGATGATTTACAGGAAGGTCGTCTACTTCTACTGTCAATATATTGGAGGTAACTCCACAAGCCGGACTGGCGATAAATTGTTTTTCGGAACTCCTCAATCGAAATAAAAAAGTATCCGGTACATTAAAAGTCTTGGTATATTCTATACTATTTGCACCCGGTATATCCATCCAGGTATGTCCCCCATCGGCACTACTCTCCCATTGGTAAGTGACCTCTTTATAAAATGAACCGACTGTACCAACCAACTTCATGGACTGATTCTTCTGAAAGCATGTACTGAACACCGTATGTGATAAGGGTTGACCATCAAAATGAATGGAAATATCGGGTCCTTTTGCTTTAATAATGATATCGTCTATAGCAAAATCATTGGCGCAATCTGAAGTATGAGTATCATTTGGGTATACATTAATATGCAAGATCATCTTATGGACACCTGGTGGTAATGAAAAATCTTTCCCAAATCGTTGGAATTTGACATTCTTTGGGTCTTGAAAATTTAAATAGTCAGTAAAAAAATTCATGTAGGTATAATGACCTGTTAACGGCTCAAGACTTACATAAAACCGCGGAAAATCTGCATTGCAATTTTCATTCCTTTTATTAAGATCCAGTACAGCTATTTCCAAATTATACATCACCTCTTCACAAAAGTCTGCTTCGATGGTATCAGTATACACTCTAGCAACTGAATTTATATTGTTGACCAACATCATGTATCCAAAATCTGAAGTAGTATCATAATCGCTGGTGCGATCACTGCCGACAAACAACCAATTGTTATCAGGACATTCATTAATATTGACACTTCGAGCCAACGTATAAAATCCTTTGGGCGGACACCATTGGTCACTGTATTTAAACTCAGATCTACCGGCTGGCAAAGCACTGCCTAGAATACTTCCATCTTCATATCCGTTGCCAAAAGTCTGATAATAGATATAATGATTGGGATTGTACGACTGGGCTGTTGTGTGCAAACTGATTGAAGTAAAAGTCAACAGAATGCATTTATATAAAAAGTATCGCAAATGCATGGATCAGTCTAACTAAGATAGGAGTAATCCGTCATTCTAATTTGATCCAGGCATTCAGGAATAGGCTGATAAGCTTTCCTTAAATAAATGATCTGATCTCTATAACAGAATCCAAAAAAGGTAAAATCTTTAATAAATATATGAAGCCTCAGCAACTTTAAAACTTAAACCAAAAAAAAGATTTTGTAAAAAAGTAAATTACCCTACGCTTTTACTTTTTCCTTTCATATCCACAATACTGTACATTATTTCTCACAAAATAATCTTTATACGTTATGGCGGTCGGATCCATGCATCCTTCGAGGTTTAATAATTCTACTTTGCGAAATTCAATAGGGTGACTTTCACTTTGCAAGGATATCGTGCCTCTGGACAGGATCTTTCCATCGGGTTTGGCTGCCGGGTCAAATCCATTGACGACCCCACCTCCGATTTGAGGTTTAGCGTATGACAAAACAAGTTCGCCATTGACATAATGCTCGATCAATGAATCACCGAGGACCCTAACTTCGGCGCGTACCCATTGATCTCCATCAAATGTTTTAGAAGTGGAATTAATACAATGATCAGTAATCAATTTTCCATTCATTACGATATTGGTACCGGGTGTACAGACATTGGATGTCGTGCGAAGGGTGCCATTGCCTCGGCCTCCTAATAATTGCACTTCGACCGAAATAGGAAAGTCCTGGTCTTTGAGCATAGACGTAGCGGATTGACCATGGATCATAATACCACTGTTGCGAAATGCCCAGTCGGGTCCTTCCTTAGCCTGGTCTCCTACAAAACGATATTCAGTGGCAATGACGTAATAAGAATAGCCTTGTTTATAAAATAAATGGCCATAACGCTCATTAAACTTATCATATCCATCGTATTGTACCTTAATCTTTCCGTCTTCGACCCTGAAGGTATTGGCGAAATTATCATTAAGATCATAGCCTTTAATTTTTACCTGCCATCCTGTAAGATCTTTACCATTAAATAGCTGTTGCCAGTCGGATGAAGGGGCTTTGGGAAGTTGTGCTTTAAGAATAACATTAAAGAATGTGAGACTGAAAAAAAGGAATACATATTTCATTTTAAAAAAAGAATTATTGATTTACGGAAATGAAGATAATGGATGCTATATTCATCGGATGAAAAAATTCTTTTTTATATTTATTTTACCTCTGCAATTAGTAGGTCAGAATACATTAGCTGATTTTAAAAAATATCCTTTCCCAACCGAATTGGTCGGATCGAAGAAAGGAAATAAAATCGCTTTTGCTCTCGACGAGCAAGGTAAGCGCAATGTCTATGTCGCCGAAGGTCCGTCGTATATAGCAAGAAAACTTACTAATTACAATCTGGATGATGGCCAGGAGATTACAAGTCTCACCATATCAGATGATGGTCATTGGATCGTCTTCGTAAGAGGAGGAGATCATGGTGCTAACTGGGAGAGTGGTTTGCCACTCAATCCGACAGGCGATGCAAAGCCTTTTACTGTGAAAATTGCCAGCATCCCTTTTAATGGCGGGGAAGTAAAATATCTTTCCGAAGGGGATTATCCGGTGATTCATCCTGATAGCAAGTCCATTACATTTATCAAAGGTGGACAAGCATGGACATCCTCAATCGATAGTGCGAATGCAAAAAACTTATTTACTACCCGTGGTACCGTAGGTGATCTTGAATGGAATGCTGCAGGTACTTCTTTGCTATTTAACAGTGATCGCGGTGACCACTCTATCAACGGAATTTTTACAAACTCAATGGTCAAATGGGTGGCTCCATCTTTTACTCGTGATGAATCACCGCATTGGTCGCCTGATGGTAATAAAATAGTTTTTATCAGAAGACCGGGAGTTGGGGGTACCCCTGATTCGATGCTCCGCCGATATCATAATCCATGGAGTATTTATACCGCTGATATCCATAGCGATAAAGCAACCCTATTGTGGAAAGCTCCAACCACATTGCGTGGATCTGTGCCGACCACGCATGGTGGGTATAATCTTCATTGGGCAGCCAACGATCGCATCGTGTTTTTATCTTATCATGACGGTTGGCCTCATTTGTATTCGATACCATCGTCAGGTGGAAAAGAAACATTATTGACGCCAGGTAATTTTATGTGTGAGCATATATCACTTAGTCCTGATGGTAAATATCTTTCGTTTAGCGCGAATACCGGTCCGGAAAAACTCGATCTCGAAAGAAGACATGCTGCCATCGTAAGCGTAGATAAAGCGGATCTAAAAGTAATCACCCCCGGGACCGGCAATGAATGGGCCCCGGTCATGCTGGAAAATGGTAATGCAATAGCCTGCATTGCATCGAATGTACATGATTCACCTTTACCTGCAATTATAAAAATATCTGACCAATCCAAGACGATGATCGGCGAAGAATTAAAACCCGATGATTTTCCTAAAGATAAAATGATCACACCTAAGCAAGTAATTTTTACATCGTCTGATGGTGTGACGGTACATGCAGATTTATTTGTACAAGAAGGAGGTGCCGCCAGGAAACCGGCGATTGTATATATTCACGGAGGTCCGCCCAGACAGATGTTACTGGGTTGGCATTATTCAGATTATTATTCAAATGCATTTGCTTCCAATCAATATCTCGCCAATCAAGGATTTGTTGTACTTGCAGTCAATTACAGACTCGGAATTGGCTATGGTTATGAATTTCATCAGGCCCATCGAGCCGGCATGAATGGGGCTTCAGAATATCTCGATATCAAAGCCGGAGGTGAGTGGCTAGCCAGGCAATCATTCGTCGATGCATCCAAGATCGGAGTCTATGGTGGATCCTATGGCGGCTTTCTGACTGCAATGGCTCTGGCTAAAGATTCTAAACTATTTGCTGCAGGTGTCGATATACATGGTGTACATGACTGGGGCATCTCCCGCAATATCATGAATGCATTCAATGGTAAGACCGAGAAAGCTCCGGATTATGATCTCGCCATCAGGACCGCCTGGTTATCTTCCCCGGTGGCTTATGTCAATACCTGGAAATCTCCGGTTCTTTTTATCCATGCAGATGATGATCGCAACGTACGTTTTAATCAAACCACGGATCTGATCCAACGTCTCGATAAGAAAGGTGTACCTTATGAAACAATGATGATCGTGGATGATAGTCATCACTGGATGAAATGGGATAATGCGGTGAAAGTGTACAGTGCGGTGGGAGATTATTTTATGAGGAAGCTGAAATAGATGTTCTTAGTTTATGGAATTAAAAAGGTTTGAATTGTTGTTACTTTTTTTCCCGCAAAAAAAGTAACCAATCCCGATAGTACCATCGGGACTCGTCATCCAATAAGGCATTCCTTCGGACCGTCCTCTTCACCTACCCTATGCATCTTTTTGTTTTTCAGGTTATCAACCGTTCGTGACGGTGATTAACTTCCCATCTTATTTTAATGTGAGTTGTAGGATGAAGAGGACTATGCTTTATTGTATGACTTTCCGTAACGCAAATCATCTTGCTGAAAAATCAATTTATCATTCGTTTAAAATCATCTCTTATGAAATTTTCCTAACTTTTGATTCGAATCAAAATCGGATGTATTGATTTAATTCCCTTACATGTTATATCCCTGGACAAATAAATTTGAAATCGCATATAGTGGCATTGTTTTAATATTTTCATCCATAAAGACTCAAAGACTTTGCATACTTCCCTTAGTAGATGATTTTATTTCTAATTAATTGATTATTATCCTTTTATCCAATCCTTTAAAACTTAGACCAGAAAATTCCAAATCTTTAAAAAATTTGCACGTAAGATTCAAATCCTCAAAAAGTCAACTCTTCCCCTTCGCCCTCTTCGCCCGTTGCATTTCATTCTCCACAGGAGCAGTATTTTGATTTCCTTTAAACACTTCAAACCTGGATGGTTCGGCTTTGACTCTTGGATATCGATTATCCTCCGTATTGACATCGGCCGTTTCGAGATAGGGATCGAGAATGAAGCGTTTTACTTCTTTGGGACTACGGAATACTTTGGTAATTTTATTCTCAGGTAGTTTTTTCCAGACTTCTGCAGGATATCGAAAATCTTCTTTAGTGCCATCGGCATACTCGAGTTGAACAATCACGGGCATGATCAGACCTCCTTTTCGCTCAAAAGTTACTTCATAAAAATTATCACCGGTCGCTAAAAGATTCTTTTCATCAGCTGAAAGATTGTTGTAGTATTTTTTGTAATCATCGTTGGCGATCGCATCGGGTTGATTGGGATCATAGCTTGTATAAAAATCACGAATGGTCGTATCGAGATCAGAGTAATATTTTTTGATCGTTTCAGCATTTCGCTTTTTAGTAATATTCACAGGAGCCGTTGCTTGTTGTTCACGTTTCATTTCCGCAATTTTAGTAGGGTCTTTTGGATCTACTTTCATCCATTTGACATCGCTCAGTGTGATATCGCATACGTCGGTACTATAAAACCAACCTTGCCAAAACCAATCCAGATCGACGCCCGATGCTTCTTCCATCGTACGGAAAAAATCGGCAGGATAAGGCTGCTTGAATGCCCACCGACGTGCATATTCTTTAAATGCCATATCAAAAAGTTCGCGGCCCATGATGGTTTCACGAAGGATATTGAGGCCTGCTGCTACTTTGGCATACGCATTGGATCCTAACTGCTGCACACTTTCACTATTGGTCATGATCGGTTCCAGAAATTTTGGATCGAGCTTCATATAATCGACGATCTTATCGGCAGGGCCACGAGTGAGTGGATAATTGGGTTCCCATTGCGCTTGTGCTAGAGTCTGTATAAAAGTATTGAGACCTTCATCCATCCAGGTCCATTGTCGCTCGTCGCTGTTGACGATCATTGGAAAATAATTATGACCTACTTCGTGTATGACGACACCAATCATACCATACTTTGTAGCACGGGAATAGGTACCATCTTTTTCACATCGGCCAAAATTGAAACAGATCATCGGATATTCCATCCCGATGCGATCTGCATTGATCGACCAGGCTGTAGGATATGGATAATCAAACGTATAATTGGTATACCATTTTAATGTATGAGCCACGGCTTTGGTGCTATATTTTTCCCATAAAGGATTGCCTTCTTTGGGATACATACTCTGAGCCATCACGATTCGACCATCCGACTGGGGTACGCCCATGGCATCCCAGATAAATTTACGAGAGGAGGCAAATGCAAAGTCCCGAACATTGGACGCTTTAAATTTCCATGTCTTTTTAGTATTGGCTCGTTGCTTTTCACGTGCTTCCGCATCTTTTTGATTGGAGATGATGACGGGTTGTATGCGTTCGTTTTTTGCTTTGGCGATTAATGCGAGTTGTTCTTTGGTCAAGATCTCGGATGCATTCTGTAATTCTCCTGTGGCAGCTACGAGGTGATCGGAGGGAACTGTAATCGCTACATCAAAATTTCCAAATCCCACTGTAAATTCACCTTGCCCTAGGAATTGTTTATTCTGCCATCCTTCGACATCGTTGTACACACACATGCGGGGATAAAACTGTGCGATCGTATAGAGATAGTTTTTATCTTCCGGGAAATACTCGTAGCCCGATCTGGAAAATGTCTTTAATCGATCGACGATATTGTATGACCATTTTAGTTTGAGAGCATACGACTCACCGGGTTTCAATGGCTTGGGCAGATCGACCCGCATCATGGTATAGTTGATCACCTTCGGTAGATCTGCGCCGGTCAGGTTATCTTTTACATATTCGAGTTTAAAACCGTAATCATATTTGGGTAGGATCTGTGCGATCTGATCGGCCGTCATCTTGGGATCAATCTTATGGGAGTTGATCTCAAATGTCTGACTGTTATCTGCCAGTTGGTTTTGATCTAACTGCAACCATATAAAGGGCAGCACATCCGGACTATTATTTTTATAGGTAATCACTTCCTGGCCCGAGATGGATTGTTTATCATCGTTGAGCTCCAGCTGGATAGAGTAATCCGCTTGCTGTTGCCAATATTTATATCCCGGAGCACCACTTGCATTGCGATAATCATTGGGGGTGGGTAATTGCTGATCAAGTTGGCGGAATGGATCTTTGTAGATATCGCGCTGAGAGAAGATGGGTGATAGTGATAATAGGAGGATGAATGAAATGATGATTTTCATATTGGAGAAAGTGATTTTTTGATGGATAAAAATAATGTTAAGGTAGAAATCCCACGACTTCGCCTTCAAATATTTATCAAACCATCCTATATACCGATTCAATCGATCCATCCTATACGAAGGTAGTGTGAGGTCATGGAATTGTCAGGGACACCTAATCTACTCACCGGCACACCATTTGACTGCAGTTCCCGGTAAATCTGCTCGATACCAACTGAAGGAATATATTATTTTTAGATTTTGCTATTTCGACAGTGCATAGCTTTTAAAATACCATTTAATTCTTCAATTCCTTAGGGGGGTACGGGATATTGTTTTCTAGCTCAAATTTTCTCATCTCTCTATTCAATGCAGCGGCAATCCGCATGTCCCTATCGTCTATTTTTTTTATGTATTCTACAAACTTTGGCTCTTTGCGTATACCATTTAATAAAGGATCGTGGCGATATCCCCACGGCCAATCAAATTTGTAATGCTGTGAGCTATCCATGTATTCCAACGCCAATTGGTTATTACCCTGAAAAGCGGCTATACACATAAGGTCATAATATGGACCACCAAATGAAGTTTGTGGATTCCAAACACCGATGCCGCGTTTTCTGCTAATAATTTCGCTTGCATTTTGTTTCTCTTCTTCGATCAATTTTATCCCTTCTTCTTTTTTACCCAACATATATTTGATAAAGCCCAGTCTATGTCGTACAGGTAATTTCTGTGTTTTATCTTCAAATGTTTTTTCCAGTTCAAAATTTTGCGAAAGCACGATTTCCGCACTGTCCAGTTTGCCGTTCATCAAATAAGCCCAGTGCATTCTATCGATTAACCATGAATTTTTAGGATTGGACATGTTATACCACTTCCTGACGATATTCAGTAATTTAGTTTTTTCATTTGTTTCATTGTATAGCCCAATTAATCTGTTGTAATTTGCGCCCAACGTTGTATCCAATGCCAATTGTTTTACCAAATAATATTCAGCCGTCTTAAAATCATGGGCATTACCATAAAAAGAACCTAAAGTACCGTTCGAATTTGGGTCATCTCTTCTGATTCTCTCTGTATTAGCTTCTAATACCCAAGGAATACCGGTGGTGTCACCTTCTCCCCATTTGATAAGACCCAGCGCCAGTTTTGTTGGCTTATCATTTGGATCGATGGAATAAGCTTTTTCAATATATTTTTCGTCCCGTTCCAAATAATAAAGCGATAGCAGCGCATCCACTTTCTGAGTATTCATCTCATAGGCTTTTTGATAATAAAATTTTGCGGAGTCTTTCCATTTTGGATATGGCATTCCGAATTCTGACATATTATAGAAATAGTCACCTTTTAAAATATAGGCTGAAATAAATTTGGGATCTAATCGTATGGCACGATCCAAGAATTTTAGTGCACTTTCCAATTCAGCCTTTGTAGAGAATCCTTTAAACAAAGCAGTCGCTTGTAAATAGGATTCATAAGCTTCGGTATTTGCGGTCGGAATCGCATTGATTCTTGACTTTTCTTTATCCGAAAGATTTGCTTTTAATTTAGTAGATATCTGCAATGCTATATCGCTTTGCACTTTGAAGATATCATCCATCTTGCGATCATATTGTTCAGACCATATGATTTCTTCTGTAACACAATCGACTAAGCTGGTACGGCACCTGAGGAGATCTCCTTGTCGCTGAATACTTCCTTTTAATATTGTCTTTACATTTAGATTTTCTCCTATTTCTTTTATAGACAAATCAGAATTTCGATAAGAAAAAGATGCAAGGCTTGACTTGACTTTGAGATCATTTATTTTAGATAATTGATTGAGAATATCTTCGGTCACCCCTTCAATTAAATACGCTGGTGTCGATGTATCTCCTTTTAGATTTGTAAATGGTAACACAGCGATTGATTTAATCTGTTTGTCTGCAACCCGGTTTTTTTGCATGTTCAATTGTTGCGCTAATGCTCGGCCTGGCAGGCGACCTAGTGACAAGCGCTGCACTGTTGAGGTTTACCAGCGTCGAAGTTGCCATCAGCCCTGACTGTGTAAAGGCCCATTGGGAGGGGTAGCGAGGATTACTAGCATAAATTACTCAGTAGTGGTATGCTTTAAGGTGAATGCGGATGTCACGTTCATCGATAAGCTGAGGCGCCTATGATGCAACCAGGATGGATACAACGATGTCGCCTGTTCATACTGATTATTGTCGTGGTATTGGCATATCCGACTCAAGCTGGTAGCAACATCTTGATTGTGCGCGCACAAGGGGACGAACCAGGCATTCCAG
>CALMKY010000533.1 GCA_937867195.1 uncultured Saprospiraceae bacterium
ATTTGCTGGCCAGTCAATTGGAAATCAAATGCGGTAAAACAGACTTCTGGAAATACAAAGCCGATTACGATCAATTTATTGAAGAATGGATCAATTGCTATGTATTTAAAGATTATATCGATGTCACAGAATGCAATCGCCAGCAATTAGTATTGCGGGTCTATGAGGCTTGCGGGATTCCGAGGTTAGACGATCATGTATTTGCTTGCGGACCCCATGCCTGGTTTTGTTACAACACATACTTCACTTATTTTTTAAATCATAATTACTTATTTGAATACAACAAAGCAAACCTGTGTTCCGGTACATTACCGTTGTTTTGCAGAAAAGAGCTGGCAAAACAAATTCATGATTGGGTCTATGATATCAAAAAATTATTGCAACCAAAATACACCGGTGCCCTTCCAATTATCCTAAATGCGGTCTGCCTGCCTTCTTTTATCGAGATGGATATACGGGATTATTCCGCTTTGCCTCCCGGCAATACCTGCTCGCGACGATTATATGCTGATTGTATGATCGATTTATTGGTCGACGATAAAACTCCGCCGGTAGCCCAGAAACCTGCAGATAAATTCTGGTATTGCGATAATGTAGCTACGAGCCAGGAAAATATATACGAATACGCGCAATGCGATGATAACGTATGGGACGATGATAATGGCATCGACGGGACCTGCAAGGATCAATATGGAAATCCTTATAACGAAATTGAATCGATTATTGAAAACGATGTCGATGCAACGGATACCATCAATAAAATTAAAAAATCATTTGGTTGGTATGGTTGTCATTATGATGCCTCAGCACATCCGGATGAACATGGTGTACTGACTCCATGTGCCCCCGGCAAAGATACCTGGACACCCATCTATTGCAGATCCTGGTTAATCCTGGATGCGAGGGATCAGGCCGGCAAAGTAAATCCTAAAGAATTATTTGATGTCCCCGTATTACGCAGTGGCAATCCGGGAACCGAAAGGGCAGGGAATGGAAAATTCTTTATCTGGGATAATTGCTGGATCGACACCAGTAGCCTGACAGTAAAAGAAGATTCTTATTTTGACAATTGCGGAAATGGTTGGATTAAAAGATCATGGACAGCTAAAGACAAATGTGGCAATTCTGTATCGACCGATCAAAAAATAGTTACTAAACACAGGTCAGATTTTGAAGCAGAATTTCCGGCAGACAAAATCACGACCTGCGGTTCCAATGAAGCATTGTCACCGGATGCCATAGGCAGACCGATGATCATGGATGATGAATGCGAGCTGGTAGGGGTTAATTATGAAGACCAGAAGTTTGATATTGTACCCGATGCCTGCTTTAAAATTATACGTACCTGGACCGTTATTGACTGGTGCAAGTACAAGCCGGAAGATAAAAACCGCGGCAAAGATATTATCGTGGATGATCGTAAAGTAGCTAATCCCACAGATCGGTCTTGTGTTTACCGTCATATGAAAGACAATGGCGACGGATACATGACCTATATCCAGATCATCAAAGTGAAAGATACTATAGCTCCAACCATCAGCATACAAGATACCACTGTGTGTATTTATGATGAAAATTGTCTATTACCTTCTGTGGTAATCCCTTTTAAAGGAGCAATGCCACCAGACGGTCATCGCCGTATGTTCCGGGACCGTTTGGGTTATACCCCTCATAGACCAACCCGCCGTACCCCGGCCCGTAGTTCTT
>CALMKY010000534.1 GCA_937867195.1 uncultured Saprospiraceae bacterium
AAATAATATGAGAAAAGAATGCCGGCGGCTAATACAATTATGGGAAGGAAAGTTGATTCCATACCCATGGCAAGCCCCCCTATGATGTTGGTGGCATGACCAGTTCCGGATTGTCTGACAATCGTCAAAACGGGCCTGCGACCCATCGCTGTATAATATTCGGTGATGATAGACATTAATGTACCGACGATCAATCCGGTCACGATGGCCATAAATACACCGTTCGAAGTAAATTCATGCCCCCTGAATGTCAAACTAGCCGGTAATAAATTTTTTACCAGGAAAAAACTTACGATTAATGTGATGATAACCGAGGCCCAGTTGCCGATGTTTAATGCTTGCTGAACGGACGAATCTTCTCCTTTTACCCTTACCAGAAATGTCGAAACCAGCGAAGCAAGTAAACCAACACCCGCAATCAGCATTGGCAATAGTACCGGGGAATAGCCGCCGTAATTATCTGCTACATTAATTTCCTGGCCGAGTACCATGGTCGCAAGGATAGTGGCGACATAAGAACCGAATAAATCAGCTCCCATACCGGCTACATCACCCACATTATCACCTACGTTATCAGCAATGGTAGCAGGATTGCGCACATCATCTTCGGGAATGCCTGCTTCTACTTTTCCTACGAGGTCAGCTCCCACGTCAGCAGCTTTTGTGTAGATACCTCCTCCTACCCGAGCAAACAATGCAATAGATTCTGCTCCCAGAGAAAACCCGGCTAATACTTCGATGGCTTGTCTCATTTCGACGGATGTCAGGCCAAGTCCCGATGCAAAATAATTATGAAGAATAATAAATAAAACACTCAATCCTATGACGGCCAGACCGGCAACTCCCATTCCCATAACAGATCCCCCGGTAAAGGATACATTGAGAGCCTTGGCAAGGGATGTCTTGGCAGCCTGCGCCGTACGAACATTTGCTCGAGTGGCCACTTTCATTCCAATATACCCTGCGGTTGCTGAAAATAATGCTCCAATAATAAATGATATTGCTATCAATGGGGATGAATGGATGGGGTGATTCACACTTCCTGTGCTTCTGCCTAAAAAGAATAATAAAATGGCGGTAGGGATTGCAAAAAAGGCAAGTATTTTCCACTCGGCTTTAAGAAAAGCAATCGCACCATCTGCGATATAACCGGACAGCCTCACCATATTTGCATCACCCGTCTCCTGGTTAGATACCCAGATATACCGGTATAATGTGTAAGCCAAACCTATTGCCCCAAATATGGGAACCAGATAAACTATTGAACTCAAAGTAATTACGTATTTAATTAGCGTTAAAAAGTCCGCAAAATTAGAGATTTTACCACAAAGGGCAAAGGCTATTTCCTAGCTGTGTAAAAATTTGTTTTAAACACGCACAGTTTCCTAAAAATGGAATGCTCATGAAAGAATAACCTCCTTTGGTATGAGAGATTGCAAATCGGCTTCTTTTTCGATCAATCGCTGTAACAAAGTAATCTGATTCATCGCACGGTGAAAATTATGTCCCGGGTATTTTGATTCATAATAAATATCCTCGTTGAGATAGTCGGTAAGAAAACGCAATGCTTGCATATAGATCATAAACTTACCTGCATAAACAAAATGGTCCTTTTCGTCATCCGACAGGATTTCATTCATTTCATGCAAATAACCAGTGACGATGGCTTTAAAAAATTCCGTCCTGATTTGGATTTTACTTAAGTCCATTTCTTCTTCACTTACCGGGCTTACATAGGTGCGTATCATATCACCTACATCACTGATGAAATAGCCGGGCATCGTGGTATCCAGATCGATGACACAAAGTCCATGATGATGGTGATCAAATAAGACATTGCTTATCTTGGTATCGAGGTGCATGACCCTGACTTTAAAATGCGGATGATGACATATCTCTTCAAAAGTGCTGACAATGGAGTGATTGGATTGCAAATAGTCAATAGCATCTTTGCTCTCTTTGATTCGATGGATATTCCCTTTTGTTAAGGACGCTTCGAATTGCCTGTATCTAAGTGGCAGATTGTGAAAATCCGGAATGGTTAATTTAAGTTTTTCAACCGGAAAATCATTTAATACCCTCGTGAACTTAGCAAACTGCTGCGCAGCCTGGTATGCTTCATCAGGAGAAAGCGCTACATCAATGGTAAACGAATTTTCTAAAAAAGGAAACATTCTGTAATACCCATCATCCGGTAATATGACCAAATCATGACCATCTTTTGTTAGTATGGGTTTGATAAAAAGATATTGTGGATAATGAATAGAAAGATAATTTCCAATCAATCGGATATTCCCTGCGATGTCTTCAGGCGTCTTAAAAACATTTTGATTAATTCGTTGAAGGATGTATTTCTTACCCTGATGAACTATCTCCCAGGTATGGTTGATAAGCCCACTGCCAATTGGATAGACCTTGGCGTCTAAAGGAATATCGTAATCCGAAAGGATCTGGTGTATTTTGTACATCTATAATTGACAACATGAAAATAGTCAAATATCATGCGACGGAGATCTGCAAACGCTTGCAGGCTTTTGCTGGATGTATGAATCAATTTAATTTTCAAGCAGGTTCATTCATGACCTTACCTTTCTATCGTCCGCGTTCCCATTCCTTCCATGATCAAATCCCTTTGCTCTTTCATAGTCTATCATGGATTTGGGCCTAAAGTTGAGTATCCATGCACGACGATGAAACGTGGTTTGATTCCCCCGGCTGTAATGTAAAGTAGCACCCTGGTGCAATACACAAGACCCTGATGTAAGGGGTACCGCAGTCCCTTCCGATTCGTCTCCATCACACATCAAAGCTCCACCCTCCTTACCGGCAAAACGATGTGACCTCAATGGAAGCTTGTGCGATCCGGGTATATACCACATACAACCATTATCCGGGGTAGCATCATCCAGGGCAAGCCAAATGCTCACAGCTCGTTTATCCGGCATGTCTAACCAATAGGCAGCATCCTGATGCCATGGAGTAATGGTATTGGTCATGGGTGCTTTATCGATCAGCATATCAAAATCCATCTCGGCATCTTCACCCAATAATTCTTTAGCCAGTCCCAACGCTTTGGCATGATATGATTTATTTAGTATATCAGGGACAAAATCGCTGGGCCACATGATTTGGGTAATATTCTCTACTCGAACACTATTCCCCAATCCTGCTCCTAAATCTGATCGATTCGCTCCGGTGTTTATTTTACCTGTAAGGAAATCATCGTATAGTGATAAATATTCGTTGACTTCAACCGATGAAATAAAATCCTCGATGGCAACAAAGCCGTTTTGATCGAATTCATACTTCAATAAATTGATTTCATATTTCATTTTGTAATATTAAAATTTAAGCTTCAATGACGAAGATACCTTTTCAAATACAATGAAACAACCAATCATTCCACATTCCACATTCCTCATTCCTCATTCCTCATTCCACATTCCTCTTTCCTCATTCATTCCTTTTTTTCATGCATCACCAGCTGTGATTCCAGGATGATCTTATAAAAAGTAGTATTGGTATCGACATTCTCTTTTGATTTTTTATCTAAAAGTTCGATCAGGGTCTCTGTCGCTTTTTGTCCTTGTTGATATGGGAATTGCTCAACAGACGCCAAAGGTGGATAGGCTGCATAGGTACTGATTGGAAGATTGGCATAACTGACAAAACAGATATCCTTATTGATCTTTAGTTTCATTTTTCGAGCCTGTTCAGCAGCATCCATAGCTACATAATCATTAAATGCCACGATGGCGGTAGGTTTCCTCTTCCCATTGAGCAACTGAGCAGTTGAGTCAACCACTCCTGACTTCGTAAGGTCGCAATTGACGACCAGATTGGGGTCATATTTCAAACGGCTTTTAAGCATCGCCTGAATGTATCCGTCGAGTCGGTCTTTGGTAGAAGACATTTCTTCCGGTCCATTGATCATCCCGATGATCCGATGTCCTTTTTTCAACAGGTAATTTATTGCTTGTACTGTCCCGTTCACCATATTGCAGGCCACGTAATGAATGTTTGAAATTTTGGGGATTCGGTCAAAAAACACGATTGGGATATTGTATCGTTTAAGGGACTCAAATGGTGTATAGTCTGCTGTATTTTTAGAGATGGATATGACCAGGCCATCGACGTGATGTTTCCTCATGGTGTCGATGATTTGCTTTTCCTTTTCCGGATTATCATGGCTTTGGCCAATTAACACGGTATAGTTATTTTTATAAGCCGTGTCTTCAATCCCGCTGATGGCTGCTGAAAAAAAAGCTTCACTGAGTTCAGGAAGGATCACGCCGATCGTAAAGGTTTTTCCTTTCTGAAAAAAAATAGCAGTCTGGTTTGGTTCATATTCCAGTTTCTTGGCTAACTCCTGGACACGCATTTTTGTCCGCAAGCCAATGCTCTTATGATCATGCAAGGCTCTGGACACGGTCGAAACAGATATATTGAGCTGTTTTGCAATTTCCTTTATAGTAGGTACCTGCGCTTTTTCCATTTTCGATGAGAAATAATTAAAAAGGACCGTAAAATACCAAAAATAAAGTGGTCTTTAACACAATCGTTTGCACACATTTGGGCTTTCGCAATCGTTTGCACTTTATATGTCTAAAGTCATTTCTTATGTTTGGCTTGGAGTTCAGGGTTTAAATGGTGTTATATAAAGTAAATAATGTATAAAATCTATAACCTTTGAATTGATTTTGCTAAATGAAATCATATTTTTATTGCAAACTACTTCTGCTTAGCGAGTGCCGACGCTCTCTGGGCATTATTATTAACTAATCAGAAACTTATGGAAAAACGGAGTAACAAGTACGACGGAAAAGTAGCTATCCATAGCCCCACATTTAAAAGGCTATTCACCACGGTGTTGGGATTACTATTTTTTACAGCAATTTCATTCGCTCAAACAGTGGGTGGAAAGATTACAGATGCCGAAAGCGGTGAAGGCTTGATCGGTGTCAGCGTTTCGGAGAAAGGAACTACAAATGGTACGGTGACTGACATTAATGGAAATTATTCGCTCAAACTAACTACCAGCAATCCGACGCTGGTCTATTCTTTTGTCGGATATACCGATCAGGAAGTAGCTTATAGCGGACAACCTACGATTGATATCAGTTTGCAGTCAGGTACTGCTCTCAATGAAGTGGTCGTCACTTCTCTTGGTATTCCACGGGAAGCGAAGACCCTCGTGTACGCAACACAGACAGTAAAACCTTCCACTCTTACTGAAGTGCGCGATGCGAATAATGTAATTAACTCTCTCAGTGGTAAGATTGCAAATGCAACGATCACCCAAGGCTCAGGAGGTCCCGGATCCGGTGCGCGGATTGTACTTCGTGGTAATAGATCTATTCAAGGATCTAATAATGCACTCATCGTGGTAGATGGAGTTCCCATCTCCAATGGTACCAACGGTACGATTACTTCTGACTTCGGTGGATATCAGGGTACAGATGGTGCATCCAATATCAATCCTGACGACATCGAATCGGTGACCGTATTGCGCGGAGCATCTGCTGCTGCATTGTATGGCAGCCAGGCAGGTAATGGCGTGATTGTCATCACCACTAAAAAAGGGGGTAAAGATAAGCTGAGTGTCAATGTAAACAGCGGCTGGACTGCTGAAAAAGCCTGGGCTTTACCTTCATTCCAAAATAGTTATGGACAAGGTAATTCAGGTAAACTCATTGCGAATTCCGGTGAATCATGGGGTGCAAAACTCGACGGTCAATCTTTCCAGGCTTATAATGGTCAGACTCGTAAATATTCGGCTGAACCCGATAACGTGAAGGAATTTTTCCGTACCGGCTTATCAGCCAATAATTCAATCGGGATATCCGGTGGTTCTGAAAAAATGCAGACTTATTTATCTTATACCAATAACTCTGTACAAGGTATCCAACCTAAAAATGATCTAAGCCGACATACGATCAATCTTCGGATTACCAATAATATAAGTAAGAAATTCAGCACAGATGCCAAAATTACTTATATCAACCAGACCATCAACAGTAAATATCAAACCGGTGAAGGTGGACCCGTCATGGAAATGTACCAGATCCCTCGTAACGTGAGCAATTCGGATGCCTCTAATTTCGAGACGATCAATCAATCAACAGGTCTTCCTCAAAAAGCACCGTATCCTGTCATAAATCCTGCCCTATATGAAAATCCTTATTGGATCTTCAACAGGACGAAGTATGATGAAAAGCGTGACCGGATCATGGGATTTTTATCAGCTAAATACAATATTACCGATTGGTTGCACATCACCGGTCGCGCCAACATCGATAAAATTACTGATGTGGGAGAAAATTCGATCTATGGTGGATCCTTGTATACCTCCTCAGGGAATGGTACGTATGGTACCGGAAGAGACAATGTTTTTCAAAAGTGGTTTGATGCCATTTTGGAAGGGACCAATAATATCACCAAAGACCTCAAGCTGGAATATCGCACGGGCGCCATTTATTATGATAATCAATATACAGGTGTCAGCAACAGCACAGGAGGTCTTAACGTACCGAATAAGTTTAGCTTAAATTTTGCAACCAATCCTTCCTTTGGTCAATCTGCTGTAGAAGTACAGACACAATCTCTTTTTGGACAGGCCAATTTAGGTTGGAAAAATATGTTATTCTTCGATGCAAGTGTTCGGAATGACTGGGATAGTAGATTGCCGGCTCCTTATAGCTTCCTGTATTCTTCATTTGGAGGTAGTGCAATCCTTTCTGAAATGTTTTCATTACCATTGGAATTTTTAAAACTGAGCGCATCGTATGCAGAGGTAGGTAACGGGGGTCAGGCTCAGGTCCGATTTAATACGTTCGGGTATTCTCAGGGAGCAGGGTCCGGCTTTATCACACGCAGTGGTACTCAGGCAATTCCTGATCTCAAACCAGAGATCGTAAAAAATACCGAAATAGGTCTTGATGCCAGATTTAAGCCTGCGCAATTAGGTGTAGCGGTTACATACTATAAGAGCAATTCGGTAAACCAATTATTAAGAGTCGGCTTGCCGGTGGCAACAGGATTTAGCTCACAATATATCAATGCCGGTAATATCCAAAACTCCGGTATCGAAGTAGTGATCAATGCAACGCCGGTAAACAAACCAAACTTTAATTGGAATGTAGGTTTCAATCTTGGAGCTAATAAAAACAAAGTGGTATCCTTGACAGAGACAGTCAAACAATTCGTAGTGGCGGATGCAGGTTTTGGTCGCTCAGCTACCCCTATTATTAAAGAAGGTGGTAGTTATGGTGATATGCTGGCTCTCGGATGGGCTACCAACAGTGCTGGCAAATATTTGGTGACTGACAAAGGAATACCGGTAACTACAACGGATCAAATTCCTATCGGTAATTTCAACCCAAAAGCAACCATGGGCCTTTCGAATTCAATCAATATCGGTAAACTCAATTTCCGCTTACTCATCGATGGTCGCATCGGTGGTGTCGTGGTAGATGGTACTGAACAATTACTCGCTTACAGTGGTCATCCGCTGGTAACCGAACAATATCGTGAAGGTGGATGGAACTTAGGGGGTGTGACCAAAGATGGTAACTCCGTGAGTACTCCGATCACGGCACAACAATTCTGGACTACTGCATCCGGCGGTCGCTATGGTGCAGCACAATTCTTTACATATGATGCTACTAATTTTAGAATCCGCGAGTTGACCGCAGGTTATTCGATTCCGGTTGGTAATAGTACATTTATCAAAGCGGCGAGAGTATCCCTGATTGGTCGTAATCTTGCGTGGCTCTACAGAGGTAGCAGTAAGTTAGATATCCCGGGCTTAGCTAAACGTAAGATGACCTTTGACCCTGACATGGCACTGGGTAATGGTAACTGGCAAGGTATTTCATACGGAACATTACCTGCAACTCAAAGTGTAGGTGTCAATCTCAATCTTACATTTTAATTAATCTCTTTGAAAATTATTAAAAAAATGAAAAAATTTATTTCATTACTAACCAAACAAGGTGTTACGATCGGATTTTGCGCTTTGGTCTTAGCGATTTCGTGTACGGATAAGTTTGACGAAATCAATACAAATAAAAATGCGTTGGCTCAACTCGGAAAAGGCGAGTTGCCATTTTTGTTTTCTAAAGTACAATCCGTAGCAACGAACAACGGATGGAATTACCAGATTGCTCAAAATCTGTTCCACGACCAATACTGCCAGTATTTTGCCAATACGACTACTTATTTCCCTTCAGACCGATATGTCATGCGGTTTGACTGGATCCGTGCCGCGTGGAATCCTATCTATTCAGAAGCTGTACCTCAAATGCAAACCTTGCTGGCCAGTTATGATGCGAACAGTGCTGAAAACGCAATTACCCAATTGATGTGGGTCTATACATTTCATAGACTGACCGATACCTGGGGACCTGTGCCTTATTTCAAAGCAGGCGTCGCCGGTAATGGTGTGCCGTATGATGCTCAGGATAAAATCTATGATGATATGTTTAAGCGTCTTGCAGCCGCTGTAACCGTACTAAAAGGTAAGACCAGCGAAAAACCATTTGGATCATTTGACCATATCTATGGAGGTGATGTAAACAAATGGATCAAGTTTGGTAATACCCTGAGAATGCGACTGGCTGTGCGGATATCTGCTGTGGATCCAGGTCGTGCTAAAGCGGAAGGTGAAGCTGCAGCTGCATCGGGTCTTATGACGACCAGTCCCGGGGATGATGCATTGGTTCAAAGATCTCTCAAAGGAGATGATTTCAACGGACTCACCGTTATGGACTGGAATGAATTCCGTATGTCTGCTGCCATGGAATCTGTATTGGTAGGTTATAATGATCCACGTACAAGTGAGTATTTTGTACCGGATGCCAATACCGGAAAATACAATGGCCTACGCAACGGGCTTACTTCTGCTCAAATGGCAGAACCACTCAATTCTCCGGATGCTAACTCCAATAAAGGTCCTCGCTGGAAAAAGCCTGAAGGCATGGAGACTCCTTCCAATGTAATGTGCACTGCTGAGGCTTGGTTTTTAAAAGCAGAAGCCAATTTATTGGGATGGAATGTGGGCGGTACTGCACAAAGTAATTACGAAGAAGGTATTCGACAATCGATGGCGCAATGGGGTATTACCGACAAAGCCAAAGTAGATGCCTATATCGTAAGCAATGCAACCCCTATAGCACCAGGTGATTTTTTGAAGTCCCCGGCGTTAAATAATGCTCCGGTGGCATTTAATAAATCAGATCCTAAAATGCAAAAGCTGCAAATCAGTACTCAAAAATGGCTTGCACTTTATCCGGAAGGTGTAGAAGGTTGGGCTGATGTACGACGCTCTGGATTTAAATTGTATCCTGTAGGTACATCTGATAATGCTGACCTTCCCGATCCTACCAAAGGTTTTATTCGTCGTATACCATTTATTACGGACGAAAAGAATACCAATGGAGCTGCGGTTAATGCTGCAATTCCATTATTGGGTGGAAGTGGAGATAAAATCACGACTCCGCTTTGGTGGGACAAAAACTAGACTT
>CALMKY010000535.1 GCA_937867195.1 uncultured Saprospiraceae bacterium
GGGCTTTCATCCGCAGGATCATCGTGGACAATGAAAGGATCAGTATTGTTTTTCTGCCAAGTATGCGGTACATATGCCGAAGCTAAAGGTTTTGAGTGTAATAAATTTAAATCCTGCCTCTTCCATTTTTTTTGCAAAAGTCATACCAGAAGGAAAAGCCATCATCGATTCGTGTAAATAATGATATGCTTTAAAATCCATAGAAAACAATTTACCAATAGAAGGCAATATATAACGGGAATAAAAATAGAATAATTGCTTCATAGGAGCTTTCTGCACCTGGCTAAATTCCAAGACCAGAAACGGAGCACCTTTTTTTAAGACTCTGTTAACTTCTGAAAGTCCCTGATGGAGATTTTCAAAATTCCGAACACCAAAGGCAACTGTGGCAGCATCAAAAGTATTTTCATTAAATGGCAATCGTTCACTATCGGCCTGGATAAAAGAAATAGATCCAATTTTATTTTTTTTCTTGGCGATCTCCAGCATCTGTGCAGAAAGATCAATGCCGGTGATCAATCCTGGATGCAAGATTGTATGAGCCATAATAGCAAAATCTCCTGTACCGGTAGCAATATCCACAAGATGAGTTATTGTGTACTTACTCAGCATCTGCAATGACTTTTTACGCCATCCTATATCAATACCCAGTGACAAAAAACGATTGAGAAAATCATAGGTAGGTGCGATGCCATCAAACATTTTCTCGATTTGCTCTTTCTTTGATTGAGATTCATTATAAGGTTTGATCGTGCTGCTTTCCATGATGAAGGACACAAAAATACAAGCAATGTGCTTAAAACAAATTAATGACTCATAAACTGAAAGAAAAATCCACACACGCAACCGGACGACAATGTCATGATGAATCAATTTATACAAACCAAAGTGTTGTTGAATGAATAATTCTTTCAATCAGCATATTTCAATTGTATATAAAATCAATAGAAGTATGCGATCATTCTCCTTTAAAAAAATGCAGTTTGAATGATGGCAATTAGCCTTATTTGGCTGAATGAAAAAAAAGTCTAAAAAATTTAATTAAATATCACATTATCAGCTAATTATAGATTTCACTTTTCTTAAAAATTATTCATTTTTATGACAGTTTTTTTGTACATTTGCACTCCACTTAAAGGTACGTATGGCAGTCGATAAAATTATACCCGTAGATATTGAAGAGCAAATGAAAACTGCTTACATCGATTACTCGATGTCGGTGATCATTTCGCGTGCATTACCGGATGTCCGCGATGGTCTCAAACCGGTACAACGGCGCGTGCTGTATGGTATGACGGAGCTTGGTTTAGATTATAATAAGCCATTTAAGAAAACAGCCCGTATCGTTGGAGAAGTATTGGGTAAATACCATCCTCATGGTGACTCTTCGGTATATGAGGCCCTTGTTCGAATGGGACAACCATGGTCTTTACGGTATCCACTAGTTGATAAGCAGGGAAATTATGGAAATATCGACGGCGATGGTCCTGCAGCGATGCGTTATACTGAAGGCAGGATGACCCGATTGAGCAGTGAAATGCTCGATGATCTTGATAAAGATACAGTCGATTTTGTACCAAACTTCGATGATTCACTGGAACAACCCTCTGTATTACCTTCCAAAGTCCCCAACCTCTTATTAAATGGCAGCTCAGGAATAGCAGTTGGTATGGCTACCAATATGCCACCTCATAATATACGGGAGGTAGTTGACGGCATCATCACTCAACTGGATAATCCAGAGATTACCATTCAGGAACTAATGAAATACATCAAAGCCCCTGACTTTCCTACCGGTGGTACGATCTACGGTACGGAAGGCATTCGGGAAGCTTATGAGACCGGACGCGGTAGAATCATACTAAGAGGTAAAACTGAAATCGAAACAGTACATGGACATGAAGCGATTGTAATTACTGAGATTCCTTACCAGTTGACCAAATCTGCATTGATTGCCAAAATCAATGAATTACGGAATACAGAGAAAATCGAAGGCATCTATGATGTCAGTGATCAGTCGGCTCGCGATGAACTCAAAGTTCGCATCGTAATTACCCTTAAGAAAGATGCCATCGCGCAAGTCGTGCTAAACCAACTTTATAAGTTTTCTCCCTTACAGTCCTCATTTGGAGTTAATAATATAGTCTTAGTTAATGGGCGACCGAGGTTGCTTAACTTAAAGCAACTCATCCAGGAATTTATAAAATTCAGGTTGGAAGTCATCGTACGACGTACTAATTTCTTGTTGCGAAAGGCTGAAGAGCGCTCCCATATTCTTGAAGGATTATTGATTGCCATCGATCATCTGGATGAGGTCATCAAACTTATACGTGAATCCGCCAATCCGGATGAGGCAAAAGATAATTTGATTGCCAGATTCCAATTCAGCGAAATTCAGGCGAAAGCAATATTGGCCATGACCCTTCGCCAATTAACCGGACTTGAAAGAGCAAAACTGAAAGACGAATATGACGAATTACAAAAGCAAATTGCCCGGTTTAAAGAAATATTGGGTGATGTCAATATTCAAAAAGAGATCATCAAGGATGAGCTCAAAGACCTGGTAGAAAAATATGGTGATGATCGTCGCACCGAGATTGCAATTAATGAAGCCGAGATAAACATCGAAGACATGATTCCGCTTGAAGAAGTCGTCATTACGATTACTCATCAAGGATATGTCAAACGTACCCCGGTGACAGAATATCGTTCGCAAGGCAGGGGAGGAAGGGGATCAAAAGGATCTCATGCAAGGGATGAAGATTTTGTAGAACAATTATTTACCGCTTCTACTCATGCCTACATTTTATTATTTACCAAATTGGGAAGATGTTATTGGCTTAGAACATACGAAATTCCTGAAGCTACCAAGACCGGAGTAGGAAGAGCCATTCAAAATATTATTTCTTTACCCCCAGATGACAAAGTACTGGCATTCATTGCGATCAAAGATCTTACGGATGAGACCTATATTAACCATCACTACATCGTATTGTGTACTAAACAAGGTACTATCAAAAAAACCTTGTTGGAGGAATTCTCCCGGCCTCGTGCCAGTGGCATCAATGCTATTACCATCAATGAAGGGGACGAACTATTAGAAGCTAAACTGACGACAGGAAGTATGGAGATCCTGATAGCCAACAAGCAAGGACGCGCCATCCGGTTT
>CALMKY010000536.1 GCA_937867195.1 uncultured Saprospiraceae bacterium
AGTTTTCTTTAGGCTTCAATTTAGGGCTGTTAACTATTGCCCACGCACTTTCATTTTGATTATTTAAATGAAGTATCTCCGGCATTATGTCGTAAAAATAGAACAGTTTTAGCCCATATTGGACAGCATTTCATGTCAAAAATTTAGGAATAAATACAAAATTAAGTCATAATGTCTGGCATATTTCCAATTTAATGCCATATTGACATGCTTTTTACACTGGAATGGCATTTGATCATAGGTCTAGAAAAAAATTATATCATGAATAAGCATTTTAAATTTCCTTTTTGGAATCCTGAAATGGAACAAGCGGTTTCTGATTTCATCAAATCCGTACAAGTAGAAAACACAAAAGATTTTGGTTGGTCATGGACCAGACCGATGGCCAACGTCGATGAATTTACCGATCGGTATGAGATTTCGTTAGCTGCTCCCGGATTGGCAAAAATTGATTTTAAAATTTCGTTCGATCAGAATATTTTGAAAATCGAAGCCGACAAACCAAAAACTGAAAACGATGCAAAACACATTAAAAATGAATTTAATTTCAACAAATTCACCCGAGGATTTAAAATTCATGAAGATGTAGATACCAATAACATCTCAGCAACCTATGAAAACGGAATCCTGTTAGTTACTCTAAAGAAAAAAGCAGAGGCTGCTCAAGGACCAAAGACAATTGTAATTTCCTAATAAAAATATTATTTAACCAAGAAAAATCAAAACATCATGAAATTAATAACCTATAATCCCTTCTATCCTACTCGTTGGACCAATTTGTTCAATGATGTAGATTATGTGACTTCTCCTTCAGTCAATGTAGTAGAGAAAGAAAATGGCTTTGCACTCGATGTTGTATCTCCGGGTCTGGCAAAAGAAGATTTCAAGATCGAACTCAAAGACAAAGTATTGACGATCTCAGCGGAGAAAAAATCAGAGACTAAAAACGAATCTGAAAAAGTATGGAGAAATGAATATTCATTCGCTTCGTTCAAGCGCACATTTCATCTACCTGATGTGGTGGATGGTGATGGTATCCAGGCAAATTATGAGAATGGAATATTAAAACTTTTCATTCCTAAAAAACCTGAGGTGGTACCGGCTGTGAAGACGATAGAAGTAGCGTAATTTATGAGAGAATCAATCCTGACATAATGGTTAGGAAGCATTTTGAGATTGAGCTGATGATCCTTTGATCATCAGCTTTTTTTATTCATAAAACATCAATGCCAATCATAACCTGAATTATGGGTAAAGATTACCATCAGATTATTGTATTGATCCACTCCGGCAATATGTTCCACATTAAAAGGACCATTCGACGTCTGCCATCCTGTTGATCCGTTTTGTAAGATCGTGGCAGAAGCCATGCCCAGGTTGAATGCTTTCCAATCCGTAGCGGGCGACCACCAATACCCTATCAATTCACCATTGGCATTCACTGCACTGATATGATCTTTGCGATTGCATTTCAGTGTTTGCCAGGATATGGTAGGACCCGCGATTACGTTTATTCCGGCTTTTGATGATACATTGACAAATTGCCAATCATGTACCGGTGACCACCAGTATACAATTGTTTCTCCGTGACCATTGATCCCGGCCAAATGCTCCACATGAAAAGGTCCATTAGGTGATTGCCAATTTGTAATTCCGGATTTTACATCCAGTTTTTGTCCTGCTATGCCGGATACATTGATGGACTGCCAGTCATGTGCAGGTGACCAAATAAATGTAATTACGCTGCCATCATTTGAAATTCCTGCCACATGTTCCAGATTAAAGTTTCCATTCTTAGTTTGCCAACTGGTCAACTCGCTTGTAGATGCCAGCGTGGAATGGGCTATTTGCGAAATATTCACCACTTGCCAATCATGTGCCGGCGACCATCTGAAAGTAAGCAGCTCTCCAGACTTTGAAACTCCTGCAAGATGTTCGATATTGAATGGACCGTTCATTGTCTGCCAATTGGTAATTCCAGAAAAAGGGTAACATTGTTTACCAGCTATCTGGGATACATTGACCGATTGCCAATCGTGAGCAGGAGACCACCAAAAGGTAATCAAATCGCCGTTTTCATTGTATCCGGCAAGATGTTCGACGTTTAGATTTCCATTTTTTGTTTGCCATGAGGTTAGATAAGAGTGAATGGATAATTTTTTACCACTGATCTGCGATACATTAATGGCTTGCCAATCATGTGCTGGCGACCAAACAAAAGTAATCAGATCACCTTCCGGGCTGACCCCAGCCAGGTGTTCTACATTCATGTTTCCATTCTTAGACTGCCAACTCGTAAGATGATCCACGATTCTCTTGTGGGTGATTGCAGTTATATTTATTTTATTCACCGGGTCGGGGATCTGTCCTATTTTAGTCCAGCCTCTCGATGAAGCAAGATAGATTGAATGGTCACAAGGGTCTGATACTGCATCGAAGTATACTCCACTCGGCATCATGGGCACGGCCGTGGATGACAAGATTCGTTGATAGTTGGTTCCTCCATTGATCGAAACAAATACACCCGAGTTGGCAATGATGACCCTGGTTATTTGATCTGCTGAATAGATCATATCTCTTATCAAACTGAATCCACGAGACATAGAATTGTATTGTTGATTTTCAGTGATCAATGAATCCAATCCTTTGTTGATTTGAAATGAATTGCCTTCATTATGGGAAATCATGATTCCTTTATCGGTCTCTGCCAATATCTCATTTGAATTAAAGGGATTTACAAAAAATACAGAGGGTGTAATCCTGAGCAACGACCAGTCATTCATTCCATTTTTCCATTTAAACATTTTATGTTCACACAATGGGTCTCCTACAAAATAAACCGTATTGGATTTTCCATTGGAAGCCTGACAAACCGCCAAAGTATTTGAGCATGTTTTATAAGGCAGAGCGGGTCCTATGTTTTTTATTTTAGTGCCATCAAACCAATCAGACTCTTGCTGGATCAAGCTAAGATTATCTGATCTAACCAATTGTTGCGTCGTATCGTTGATCCGTTTAATGACGATTACATTCATGTCGGTAGTTTCATTTCCAATCCTTAGGATGATTGGCCTGTTACCGCGGAGACCATAACCACTATTGATATTGGATTTCCCATTATTACACGGAGCTTTTACAATTACGTTATTCGCTACGGCATCCGGCTTTCCATTTGGATCTTTGTATATCCAAAGGGAAGTGGCCCTGTCTTTAATCGCCAGCACTTGAGTCTGATCGGAAGGATCCGCATACCACATATCACAATCTCCACATTCACCAAAAGCATTTTTCCAGCTTGTTCCACCATCTGTACTTACGAAATCATCGTTATCGCCGGTTCCAGAATACAACGTTGGGTTTTGACCAGCTTTGGCAGTAGCTACGATATTCATAGGGCTTAGGTTTGCAAGGGCATTTCCGACCGTCCATGTTTTACCTCCATCATCGCTTCGATAAATGCTGCCATCATTAGCCACCCATAATTTGCCCCGTGCAAATGAAACCTTCGCGTTTTGATCAAATGGAAATGGTTTATTGACCGGAGTCAATCCTATCTCGAAGTCTGAAGAAAATGCAATGGCATGAGGATCTTCATGTACTCTCCATCTTTCATGAGGATCCGTATCCCAATCAAAAGCATTATTGGCATTTAGGTTATTCCATGAAGATGCTGATACCGGATAATTATTACAAACAAATACATGATTGTGGTCTGCAAAAAATAATTGAAAATTCCCAAAACCCAGGTCATGCACTTTGACATATACATTCCCGCTATTTGAATCTCTGAATACCGGAGGGCCGGGAAGTTGACTGATCACAGGAATATTATTGTTTGCATTGATTCTAATTGACCAAATACTCCCATCTGCACACGGCATTCCAAAAGGATGTCCTTCGTCTATAAATTTAATATCAGGTGAAACTCTTACTTGATTACCAACCTGACCCGTTTTACCAAAAAAAAGTAATTCCCCTGCATCTGCCAGGTTATTATCATTTACATCGTAATCAATTGTTTCATAAAGATCATAGGCCTGGTTATTGTTTTCATCAATAAATTTTAGATGGGCATCCGTCGCAAGATGTTGACCAAAAGTATTTCCTCCCCAGTAATTTACTTTTTGCTCAAAGCTATCCAATAGACTATTGTGGTTGCTATCTAAGACAATAGACGAATTACAAAATGTACCATTGGGGAATCCCAACGGATTGAGAAAAGCAGGGCCTTTGGTTTCGTTGGATCTCGCTACAAAGACTTCGTCTGGACTTGCCGGATTAATTGCTAATATTTTACTGCTTTGACCGGCTGCTTCAGATGCATAACCTCCAAAGCCTGATACATCCAAGCGACGCCAGGTGGCCCCTCCATCATCTGATATTTGTAAAAAATTGTTTGATAAAGCAAAAACTCTTCTAAAAAATCTTATTTGATTGGAAACGGCAATATTATTGGTACCGGGATCTACGTCGGAAGTAGACCAGGTTTCTCCGTGATTCCGTGAATAAGCAACTTTATCTGACATCGCTACATAAATCCATTCATTATTGACCGGATCAAATTCGATTTGTCCAAACACATTCTGAGATAAGATTTTAACGGACCAATGCAATCCTCCGTCTTTTGAGTAATAAAGACCGCTTTTATTGTATGGAGTATTTCGAAACTCATCTTTGACGAGGCAGACGACGATATTGGGATCCGCCGGGCTGACTTCAATCTCATGAATGATGGTCCCACCCAGAGCCCCGTTGAGCGAATCTTTAAAACCGGGCCAGGTTAATTGAAACCAATTTTTACCTCCATCATCCGATCTCCATACACCGGCATAGGTGCCTGCATACAATCTGGCACCGAGCGGATGAGCGGTGACGCAAAATGCACGGCCATTTATACTAAAAGCAACATTAGGCGCAGAACTAATTCTGGGACTGACGTCTATTACGTTTGGCGGAAGTATTTGGGCTGAAGCATAGCATGACCATAGCAGGAATATGAGGATAAAGGATTTCATGAGTATACGATTAGATGATATAAGATCACTTTATCTTATTGTAATAAAACAAAGATAAGTCGGAATTAAAATGAAATTATGAGTTTAAATTGTAAGAAATTCCCTGTGATAAATTCCTTTGATCAAAGATTCAAACTTAGATCATTTTAAATTAAGAATGAAATAAACAGGGAAAATTAATATACATTCATAATGTCTATTGACAGTTCAATATTTAGAGACTAAAATGGTTAAGTTTCTCCAAAGACGGTAATTCAAATAATTTTTTGATTTAACTCAAGGTTCCCTGTGATAGAAATTGAAAATAATGTTCAGTAATGATTAGAGTAAACTTCGAATAAAAGCAAATCCTTTCTACTGTTTATTCAGTGGAAAATGGCAAATCCCAGTCTTATAAATTTTCCAATTAATCCTAACCATTCAAAGCCGCTGCGCCCGCTACGATCTCCATCAATTCATTCGTAATCGTAGCCTGTCTGGCTTTGTTATAATGTACTCTCAAATCTTTGAGCAATTCTTCAGCATTGGTACTTGCCTTATCCATTGCCGTCATACGGGAACCATGCTCTGATGCTGCCGTATCCGCGATGAAACGCTTCATCTGTATTTTGAGCAAGGATGGAATCAATGACTCCAATACCGTTTGTTTGTCAGGTTCGAATAAATAGTCGGCTTTCATTTTAGAGTCAGCATGTGGTAATGCAACTTTGGGTACCGGTAAGTATTCTTCCATCGAAGGATACGTAGTAGCAGCGTTTTTAAATTTACCGTAGACTACTTTCACTGAATCGTATTTCTCAGTAGTAAAATCCGTTATCAAGGTATCCACTAATTTATTGACTACTTCGGTTTTATTGTTTTCGATTAAGCCTAGATATTCCGCATTGACGTGGCAATCCGCATAGTACTTTTTAAAATAATCGTATCCCTTTTTTCCAATACATAAAATGGTAAGATTACCGGCTTTGCGTATATCAGCATAATCTGCTTTAATGGTAGACACAGCTTGTTTGATGATATTGGTATTGAATGCACCACACAATCCTCTGCCGGAAGTCACCACGACCAGGAGAGCTGACTTAACTTCACGTTTACTAGCTAATTTCAATTCTGCATCACCACCGAGACTTGCGATCACATGACCCAATATATCGGTGAGTTTACTGCTGTAAGGACGCATCTGTACGATCGCTTGCTGTGCTTTACGAAGCTTAGCTGCTGAAACCATTTTCATAGCTTTGGTAATCTGCTGTGTGTTGATTACCGACTTGATCCGTTCCCTTACCTCTTTGAGATTAGCTGCCATGTCTGATTATTTTTTACGATACATACCTGTCAATTCACTTGCGAGCGATTTGAGTTTAGATTCGCCGTCCGCCGTCAATTGTCCTTTTCTTAATTCTGTCAAGGTATCAGGATATCTTTTCTCAAGATTGGATAAATACATTTCTTCAAACTCGCCTACTTTGTCTACCGGTACCGCATTCAGCAGATTATTAGTACCTAAGTAAATCATCGCGATTTGTTTTTCTACCGATACAGGTGAGTATTGCGGTTGTTTCAATAATTCCACGTTTCGCTTACCTTTTTCAAGAGCAGCTTGAGTAGCGGCATCAAGATCAGAACCAAATTTAGCAAATGCCTCCAATGCGCGGAACTGAGCCTGATCCAGTTTTAATGTGCCGGCTACTTTTTTCATCGCTTTGATCTGAGCATTACCACCCACTCGTGATACCGAGATACCTACATTGATCGCAGGTCTTACGCCCGAGTTAAATAAATTAGACTCAAGGAATATCTGTCCGTCCGTGATCGAGATTACATTGGTAGGAATATAAGCAGATACATCTCCAGCCTGTGTCTCAATGATTGGCAATGCGGTCAGGGATCCACCCCCTTTGATCAAACCAGCTTTTACTAAGGACGGGGGCAAATCGTTCATACTTCGCGCAATGTCATCATTGCTATTGATTTTAGCAGCACGCTCTAATAATCTGGAGTGCAAATAGAATACATCTCCGGGATAAGCTTCACGACCCGGAGGTCTCTTTAAAAGAAGTGATACTTCACGATAAGCAACTGCTTGCTTTGAAAGATCATCATACACGATCAACGCCGGTCTACCTGAATCACGGAAAAATTCTCCGATTGCACATCCTGCAAATGGAGCAAAGAACTGCATTGGAGCAGGATCAGCAGCTGATGCTGATACGATCACAGTATAAGGCATTGCACCATTTTCTTCTAATGTCTTTGCCACGTTAGCAACTGTAGATGCTTTCTGACCCGATGCCACATAAATACAGAACACGGGCTCGCCGCGCTCGTAAAATTCTTTTTGATTTATGATCGTATCGATGGCAATAGCTGTCTTACCGGTCTGCCTGTCACCGATGATAAGTTCACGCTGGCCACGACCAATCGGAATCATACTGTCAATCGCTTTGATACCGGTTTGCAATGGTTCGTTTACAGGCTGACGATAGATCACACCGGGAGCAATTCGTTCCAAGGGCATTGAATAAGTAGCACCCTGGATCGGACCTTTACCATCGATCGGATTACCCAGAGCATCTACGACTCTTCCAAGGAATCCTTCACCAACATTAATAGATGCGATTTTGCCTGTACGACGTACGGTCGATCCTTCATGAAGTCCGTCCCATGGACCCATCAATACGGTACCCACGTTATCTTCTTCCAGGTTGAGTACGACTGCTTGTACACCATTTTCAAACTCTACCAATTCTCCTGATTCTACTTGAGTAAGGCCGTATACGCGCGCGATGCCGTCGCCTACTTGAAGTACCGAACCTACTTGCTCCAATTCGGCTTGTGATTTCATACCTGATAATTGTTGTTTCAGGATTGCAGAGATTTCGTCTGGTTTAATATTTACCATATCTAAAGTGATTGAAGATTTTTATTATTGATTTACACTTAAGGCTTTTCTCATTTGATTCAGTTGGTGCGATACAGAAGCATCGTACAGTTTATCATCGAACTCTAGTATAAAACCTCCGATCAAAGCCGGATCAATTTTGGTATCGAGTAGGATATGATCCCGTGTTGATGATGCTTTGGTAAGTTTATCCTGGATGGCTGTTATCAAAGATTCATCCATTTTTTCTGCGGTCGTGAGGATGACTCTGGTCTTCTTTTTTAGTGCTTCATATTGAGAAATAAACTCCGTGGTAATTTCCGGAATATAGGCTTCCCTTCCTTTTTTAAGCAGGATGTTAAAGAATCCAAAACTCATTGCATTAAACCTACCTTCAAAAATCGCTTTGAAAATCTGTGCTTTTTTGGATGCTGCTACGATCGGGCTCTTACACAGTAAAAGAAAATCTCTGACATCGCAAGCTGCTTTAAGTTGTACGATATCTGCATGTACCGCATCCAGTTGATTCTGCTCCAAAGCCAGATCAATGAGAGATTTTGCATATCGTGCCGAGATTCTGGAGAGTGACATCAATTAAGGTTTAATTCGTCCACCAATTTTTTGGCAAAGGATTGTTGATCAGCATTACCGGCCAAGTCTTTGCGGATGATTTTTTCTGCGATTTCGATAGCAAGTTTACTTACTTGATCCTTTACTTCAGTCATCGCCAGTTTCTTTTGATTCTCGATGTCGTTCATGGCATTGCTGATCACTTTCGATGCTTCTTCTTTTGCTTTATCACGAGCTTCGGTGATGATGCTGTTTTTGGTATCTTTTGCTTCTGCAAGGATTTTCGCTCTTTCTTCACGAGCTTCAGCAAGAACACGCTCATTTTCAGCTTTCATATTGCTCATTTCTTCACGTGCTTTTTTAGCAGAATCGATGGCATCCTGGATGTCCGATTCTCTTTTCTTTAATGACTCAGCGATTGGCTTAAATGCGAATTTTCCAATCAATAACCAGAACAATAAAAAGAATAATGTAGTCCAGGCAAACAGACCAAACTCGGGTCTGATCGGGCTAAAGTCAGCTAAATAGATCATAATTTTTCCAGTCTATTTTATTTATTGACAAATGATAATTTTAATCAAAAAACTATTGACCCGCACCAATCGTGAGAGCCAATAGTTCATTTCGTTGAATGGATTATTTTGCGAGATAAGCCAACAGCAAAGCGATCAACGCAGCACCTTCTACCAGTGCGGCGGTTAAGATCATACTTGCTCGGATATCACCCACAGCTTCTGGCTGGCGAGCAATAGCCTCTACAGCTTTGCCTCCGATCGTACCTACACCGATACCGGCGCCGATAACCGCAAGACCCATTCCAATAGCAGCAATTGAACCTGACATAATTATTATAGTTTAAATTGTTTTATAAATTTCATTCCGCATTCCAAATTTCAATGGTGTTTTTCTTCTGCATGATGATGCTCTTCATTAGCTGCACCCAAATACGATGCAGTCAATAAAGTAAACACATAAGCTTGAATAAAAGCCACTAATAATTCGATCGCCATCATAAACATTGACAACAGGCCTGATCCGATCGAGGTACCATAAGAGGCAGCCGGATTTGCTCCCGATTTACCAAATATGAAGATCAATCCTACAAACACCACCAGGGTCATATGACCTGCGGTAATATTTGCAAACAAACGAAGCATCAAGGTCAATGGCTTTATAACCACACCGAGTATCTCTACCGGAGTCAATATCGTTTTTACCCAAGCAGGTACTCCCGGCATCCAGAATATATGTTGCCAGTAATGCTTGTTTTTATTCACATTGGTCAGCAAGAATGCTAGGATGGCAATCACCATGGTTACACTTAAATTACCTGTAACATTAGATCCTCCAAAGAATGGAACCTGACCAAAAAGATTTAATCCAAGGATGAAAAAGAATAAAGAAAGCAGGAATGGAAAATATTTTTCCCATTTGGCACCGATAAACGGTTTTGCGACTTCATCCCTTATAAATAATATGATCGGTTCTATTAAATTCTGAATTCCTTTAGGCGCCCGACCGGGATTGTTTTTATAAGCTCGTGCGATGCTGATGAACATCCAGGCCAGCAAGCCACAAACGATCAACATACTCGTGGCATTCTTGCCTAAAGAAAAATCCAAAAACGAAGTCATCCCTCCACCGAATAATCCGCCATCGGCAGTACTCTTTTTATCCAGTTTATATTCTTTGCCGTTTGCAACTGCGTAGCAAACTTCTAAGGGCTGATTATTTACAGTTTCCTTTTTATTAATAAAATGCTCTACCTCTACTTCCCCCATTGGGAACGAAGGATCTTGTACTCTCATCACGGCCCCTTCATGCAGTACAAATTGATTAAATGCTTTGTGGCCGTCCCCATGACCCATCTTATCGAAAGCAAACTTAGAAGACGAAAAGATATCCCAACCTTTTCCTTTGGTATACAGAATACAAGGGAGTGGTATATTAAAAGGGCCAATGCTGTAAACGTTTTGATCAGATATATGGTGAAAAGCGGTCTCACCGGGATCGAATTCACCATGCTCAGCACTTTCATGAGCCTCTTCCGCGTGCATCTCCATAGACTTTTCTGCCGATTTTGCATCATCGGATGATGGATCAGCATGTCTACTATTGCTATCTGCTTTTTGAACCGGTGATTCTTGCGCTTTTGAAGGCAGAGAAACCAATAATCCGAATGCTAAAAAACAGGTAGTCAGAGATTTATAAAGTAAAGATTTAATGGTTGGCAACATTTTTTTCAAAATCGACTGCAAAGGTAATTTAAAGCATCGATTTTTACAAGAAATGATTGAGAGTAATTTGAAGTTTTTTTTGTAAATAGGTTTTGGATTTTGATAAATTATCGATATATAAATAAAGCAATTTGATTAAAATCCAATTGATAATTTTGAAATAAAAATCAAATAGAATTTGAT
>CALMKY010000537.1 GCA_937867195.1 uncultured Saprospiraceae bacterium
TCCCACTGCCACTGAGACCAATTTGAAAGTCATCTGTTTTAATAGTGTTCATGGATCGGATGCTACCGGATCCTGCCATTCCAAGTCCATATATCGTAGGTAAGGTGACTTTGATTTTCAATTTATCATATTCTGTCCAGGTCCCGCGGGGAGTTTTTATTTTCCATTTATTCTCAGTGATCTCTGTATTGATCAGATCAATGATGTTTTGCTGACCCTCCACTTCTACTTTTTGAGTGGCTCCCTGTGTGACTTCGAGATCTGCTGCCATGCTGCATTCGATCGTGGTAAAGGACGCAAGATTAAGTGTTTTAGTCACGATAGGTCCTGTACCTTTTACCTGACCTGATTGCCCATAACTGAAAGACACCAATGCTATCAGCGCGGCGAATAGAATTATTTTTTTCATTTTTAAGAATAGATTGAATTATTGATTGAATTAATTACAAATTTAAAGACAATAGGGATCATAAAGGGTTGCACGGCAACTGAATGCCTCATCGATCGATCAAATCAAGATTAACAATTTTTATTACCCCCACGGAAGTCAGATTTTGAGCAAAAGTCGTTTTCAATTCGACTTTTAATATATCCATAATGACATCATAATTGCCAGTGATCAATGTACTCATGGGCTGAACTTGTATCGTCAACGAACTGTGTTTTTTGCATCGATCTATAAAATCAATAATGGGGGGTACATAATTGTGGTCTAACGGGTACAGGCTGATTTCTATGGATACATTCATACAGTAAGAAACAAGATGTGACTGGAATTAAAAAAGGAAAGCATACAGAGTTTCAAAGTTAATTTGTTCTGACTACATATAAGGTGTTTGAGCTTTCATACAGTTAAAAACCCAGGACTTACAGCTTTACTTTTCCTGACAACCATGACCACAATAGTCCCACAATGCATACCAATCCTATTCCCGTTTGTAAATTAATTGCTTTGGATATAAATCCGATCATTACAGGACCTCCCAGAAATGCAACTACCGAAAAAGTATTCAATGTGGCCAACCCTACACCTTTTGCCAGATTGGGCAATCTTGCAGCGGCTCCATACATAATAGGAGCGCCGCATGAAACACCGAATCCTACCAGGCCAAATGCCACAACGCATACCCAGGTTTTGGGGATGAGAATGGCCATCAATAATCCGGCAGCACTTAATATCCCGCCGTATTTCAATATTGCGTTGGCACCAAATCTGGGTATTATATAATCGCCAATGAATCTGCCAAGAGCCATACTTCCCGAATAAGCAGCCAGCCCCCAACCCAAGGTATAGGCTGCCGATTTTACAACATCCCGCATATATACCGCCGTCCAATCTGCCATTGCTCCTTCCGTAAGGTTAGTGCACATAGCCACCCCGATCATTAGCAATAATACACCCCGAGGCCAGGTAAATCCTTGTTTGGGTTCATCGCCATTAATTTCATGATCGTGTTGGTCTTTGATGGAAAGGATGATCCCGCTCAATGACCATGCTATAATGCCTAATGTGACGGAAATGGATAGGCTTTGGATGAAAGGTGCTACACCTAAACCAATCATGGTACTGGATAACAAAGAACCCATCATCAGTCCTGTACTGAATAAACCATGGCAGGTGGCCATGATATGGGCTTTCATTTGCACTTCAATGACGGAGGCACACGTATTCATGGATACGTTTGTAAAGGCGATCCCCATACCTGATGCGAGCAAACCCATTCCTACCCAGATCGGACTGGGAGCAGCTACCGGTAAGATATAGCATACACACATGATGCTGACACCGATCAAAGTCATTCTTTGCATACCATATTTATGAATAAACCAGGTAGATACAGGATTGGCTAAAAAACCACCGACGGGAAGACAAAGAATCATTAACCCTAACTGGGCATCGTCTAAGCCAAATTTAGCTTTGATGATTGGAATCAGCGTCGCCCAATTGCCAAACAAAGCTCCCATGATCAGAAAGATGACTCCTACTGCCATGATCTGCCTGTTTTTTATAAAATTCAGTAAGTGAGAAAACACAAAGTGCGAAGATAAAATATTGAATGGGGAATTGGGAATGCGGAATGCGGAATTGGGAATGCGGAATGGAGAATAAGGAATGGGGAATTGGGAATTACTTCCAACCTCCACCCAAAGCTTTGTACAAATCGGTCATGGCCAAAAATTGCTTTTTCTTTGCTTCTACCAATTCGAGTCTGGTATCCAATACATCCCGTTGGCTGAGCAATACTTCCAGGTAATCTGCCCGACCTGATTTGAAGAGATCGTTTGCAATGCTAATGGATTGATTCAGGGTTTCGGCTTGCCGGCTCTTAATTTCGTAATACTGGGTTAAATTATTCAGGTTAGACAGTTCATTAGAAACTTCGACATAGGCGCGCAGTATGCGCAGTTGGTAATCATACATGGCTTGCACCTGTACTGCTTTGGCTGTATTGTATTCAGACTGAATTGCTGAGCGATTGACTAGCGGGGCAACAGCATCCGCTACGATCGATGTCAATATGGACTCAGGCAATCGCACCAAATACACGGGATTAAACGCCTGAAAACCGAGTGCACCCGAAATATTAAACGAAGGATAAAACTCCGCTTTGGCTGCTTTGACATCGCATTCCGTGGCAAAAAGTTCTGCTTCTGCCTGTTTGATATCGGGCCTGTTAGCTAATAATTGCGAAGGAATACCTGCTTTGATTTGCGCAGGGATGGGATTATTGAAAGCAGATTTATCACGGGGAACAGGTTGAGCAAATCTCCCAAGAATAAAATTGATACGATTTTCGGCTTCCGTTATTTTTTGAAGAATATCGTATTCAAGACTTTGAGTATTCAAAACATCTGCTTCAAATTTTTTGACGGCCAGCTCTGTTACAACGGCTGCGTCTTTTTGCACTTTGACGATTTCCAATGCATTTTTTTGCAAGGTAATGGTCTGATGAATGATGTCGAGTGTATTATCCAGTGAAAGCAGTTCATAATATGAATTGGCTATCTCGGCAATCATATTGGTAATCACAAAGTTTTTACCTTCCTGGGTAGCCATGTATTTGGCAATGGCTGCTTTTTTACCATTTCGTAGCTTTTTCCATGCATCCAATTCCCAGCTGGCCCTGGCACCAATATAAAAATCACCTAATAATTCAGGTACACGTTTACCGGGCGTAATATCTGCCGAAGCATCTCCGGCCCCCTGAGAAGTATACCGGCCTACTTTTTCTAAACCCAATGTACCACCCCCTACTACGGTTGGTTTTAACAGACCTTGCCTGTATAAGATTCTGTTTTTAGCTATTTCGATATCCTGCAGAGTGATTTTCAGATCAAGATTGTTTTGAAGTGCAGTATCAATCAATGCATTGAGATATCGATCATTGAAAAAATCTCTCCAGTGGACATTCGCCACATTTGCAGTATCCAGCGATTGCTGGTAAGAAGGGGCTATGTATTTATCATGTACGTACGGCTCCGGCTCAAGGGTCTTCATTGCTGTTTTACAACCTGCCAGTAAAACCAAGGCAATCCATACCAAAACAATTCGATTCTTCATGTACAAGTCCATTGGATTAATTTGCTTCGTCAAATAAAGGTTTTTCTTCTTCATCTTCCACCAGGTGATGTTTTTCGGATATTTTGGCGAAGAAATAGTAGAGACCGGGTATGATTAATACGCCAAAAATAGTACCGATCAACATTCCTCCTGCTGCTGCTGAACCGATCGTACGATTACCAATGGCACCCGGACCGGTGGCTCTCATCAAGGGTATCAACCCCGCAATAAATGCAAATGAAGTCATTAAAATAGGTCTTAATCGCGCTGCTGCCCCATCGATGGCCGATTGCAATACACTGCTGCCTACCCGATGCCGTTGAACAGCAAACTCTACGATCAAAACTGCGTTTTTACCCAGGATACCGATGAGCATCACCATGGCAATCTGGGCATAAATATTATTTTCCAGGTTCAATACTTTCAAAAATAGGAATGCACCGAATATTCCCACAGGTAAAGAAATCAATATCGGCAAAGGCAATACAAAACTTTCATACTGTGCAGACAAAACTAAATATACAAATATGAGTGAAATGATAAATATATAAATTGCCTGATTCCCTTGTCGTACTTCATCTATTGAAATACCTGCCCATTCAATACCAAATCCTTTTGGCAACTTTTTCTTTGCGACCTCTTGCACAGCGGCGATTGCAGTACCACTACTTACCCCGGGAGCAGGACCTCCACTGATCTCAGAGCTATTATACAAATTATGACGTGTAATTTCTGATAGACCGTATGTTTTTTCAAGGCTCATGAAAGCTGAATATGGTACCATCTCATCTTTGTCATTCTTTACATAATACTTCAATAAGTCCTGAGGCAGTGCTCTGTATTCCGGGGAAGCTTGAACCATGACTTTATATTGTCTGTCAAATTTTATAAAGCTGGTCTCGAAATTACTTCCTACCAGCGTTGATAAATTATCCATGGCATTCTCCGTCGTAACTCCTTTTTGCTGAGCCTTATCATTATCCACTCTCATAAGATATTGTGGAAAGCTTGCACTATAAAAAGTAAATACCTGTGAAAGTTCCGGTCTCTTATTCAATTCAGCTACAAAATCATTTGCCACGGCTTCCATTCTATGAAAATCACCGCTGCCGGCTAAATCTTCCAATCGCAATTCAAAGCCACCTGCAGCACCGTATCCGGGTACCGCGGGAGGTGGAAAAAATTCTAATTTGGCGCCTTTGATATCTTTTGATTTTTCCTCCAATTCCTTCATGATTTCAAACATCGTGTGTTTGCGTTCTGCCCAGGGTTTAAGATTGATCAGGCATGATCCTGAATTGGCTCCTGTTCCTTCCGATAAAATTTCATACCCTGCAGTGGTAGATATGGATTTAATATCTTCAATTGAATTGGCTACTTTCCTAAGTTGTTGGGCTACCTCATCTGTTCGCTCAAGAGTCGATCCCGGAGGTGTCAGTACAATAGCATAAAAAGTACCTTGATCTTCATTAGGTATAAATCCGGAAGGTACTTTCCCACTTAAAAGATAGGTACCATAACAAAATGCCAATAATGCAATCCAGGTTACAATTCTCCTATTTGCAATAACACTGATCACAGATTTATACTTACCCTGGAGCTTATAGAATTGATTATTGAAACCGGCAAGGAATATGTTTAATACATTTTTCTTTTTTACATGGCCATGTTCGTTTTTAAGAATCATAGCACATAATGCAGGCGTAAAAGTCAATGCTACCAAACCCGAAAGGATGATAGCGGAAGCCATCGTGATCGAAAACTGCCTGTAAAAAATCCCTACGGGACCCGACATAAAAGATACGGGTATAAATACGGAAGCCATGACCAGTGTAATGGCAATGATGGCTCCGCTGATTTCTTTCATGGCCATCTCGGTGGCTATTACCGGACTGACATTGTTTTGCTCCATCTTGGCATGTACTGCTTCCACGACGACGATGGCATCGTCCACCACAATACCAATGGCTAGGACCAATGCAAACAGGGTAATTAGATTTAGAGTAATTCCCAATAATTGCATGACAAAGAATGCACCAATCAAGGATACTGGAACTGCCAATGCCGGTATTAAGGTAGATCTGAAATCCGCAAGAAATAAAAATACTACGAATGCAACCAGTACAAAAGCTTCCACCAGTGTATGCAATACTTTTTCTATGGAAGCATCCAAAAACAATGAAACATCATATCCCAAAGAATAGTCCATATCCTTAGGAAAAGAAGATTGCTTGATCTCTTCCAAACGCTTTTTTACATTTTTGATGACCTGGCTTGCATTGCTGCCATAGGACTGCTTAATTACAATAGCCGCTGAGTGTTTACCATTCAATTTGGAATACAAATCATAAAAAGTGGATCCAAATTCCACTGTGGCTATATCTTTTATTCTTAAAAGTTCTCCATCAGGACTTGCTTTGACAATGATGTTTTCATATTCTTCTTTGGTTGTAAAACGCCCGGAATACTTTAATACATATTCAAATGCCTGTGATGATTTTCCTGAACTTTCGCCTGTACGACCCGGGGATGCTTCGAGACTTTGTTCTTGCAGTGCTTTCAGTACTTCGTCCGCTGAGATTTTATATGCCTGCATCCGGTCAGGTTTAAGCCAGATACGCATGGCGTATTCTCGGTTACCCAATACATCAGCAAATCCCACACCATCTACTCTCTTCAATTCTGAAAGTAAATTAATATCCGCAAAATTGAATAGAAATTTATCATCCCGTGTCGTATCGGTACTGAAAATATTGATATACATCAGCATGTTTGATTCTTCCCGGGATATTTTCACGCCTTCCCGCACTACGATGGGGGGTAATTTATTGATAACAGCAGCCACGCGGTTTTGAACATTAACGGATGCTATATTGGGGTCTGTGCCCAATTCAAACACCACCTGAATTGCCGTTTCTCCATCATTTCCTGCATCGGAATCAATGTATTTTATGCCGGGAATGCCATTAATGGCGCGTTCGAGGATCACGAGCGTCGAATCGACGAGGATTCGTGCGCTGGCCCCGGGGAACGAGAGGGAGACGACGACGCTGGGAGGCGCCACATCCGGGAACTGGGAAATGGGGAGCGAAAAGATGGCCAACCCCCCCATGAGGAGGATCAGCAAAGAAATGACGATCGCCAGGGCAGGACGATGCAGGAACTTCGAGAACATGATTGAGCGCTATCTGGTCTCTTTACTCTGCGTGATGCTTCAGCCGGTTGAGAAAGATTTTGTGGAAATCGAAACTCACCTGATTTTTCTGCCCGCTACATCCTCAAAACCCTCCGTCCGCCTGGAACAACATCCTTCACGATGAAATTTCCCTAACTCCATTTCTTATTTTCACGTGACATGGGTGCGGAGAGAACCCACATCAGCCGATCTGGCCAAATTGTGGAAGTTTTTTAATCTCGAAAAGATTGCAAATTTGGCTGAATTTTGTTTGCAAACCCGATTTTCGGTTCTGTTACCGTATTTATCAATTTCAACCTCACTCCAATCGCCTTTGGTAAATTTATATAATAGCTCCTCTAGATAAACAAAATCATGCGGAAACTTAAAATGGTATAAGCCATTGCCAATTCTT